>DASZPR010000640.1:0-3755 GCA_035550235.1 Verrucomicrobiia bacterium
GGTATGAGTGACCAGGTTTCGTGGGGAGTGTACATCGCGAACTTTACGTTCCTGGTCGGGGTGGCGGCGGCGGCGGCGATGCTGGTGATCCCGGTTTATATTTACGATAACAAGGAGCTGCATGATTTGGTGATCTTTGGTGAACTGCTGGCGGTGGCGGCGATCCTGATGTGCCTGGCGTTCGTGACGGTGGATCTGGGGCGGCCGGATCGGTTTTGGCATTTGATACCGGGTATTGGAAAATTCAATTTTCCAGGCTCGATGCTGAGCTGGGACGTGATTGTGCTCAATGGATATTTGCTGTTGAACGTGCACATTTGCGGGTACCTGTTGTATTGCCGCTATCAGGGCAAGAAACCTTCGAGGTGGTTTTATATTCCGTTTGTGTTCGTGGCGATTGGGTGGGCGGTTTCGATTCATACAGTCACGGCGTTCCTGTACGTGGGCCTCGGTGGGCGGCCATTTTGGAATTCCTCAATTGTCGGCCCGCGCTTCCTGGCCTCGGCATTCACGGCGGGTCCGGCGCTGATTATCCTCGCGCTGCAGGTGATACGGCGCGTGACGGATTATCGCATCAGCGACAAGGCGCTGCTCACGCTGCGGAACATCGTGCAGGTTTCGATGCTGATTAACGTTTTTCTGCTGTTCAACGAGGTGTTCAAGGAATTTTACACGCGGACGTCCCACGTGGCTTCATCGAGTTACCTGTTCTTCGGCCTGCACGGTTATCACGCGCTCGTGCCGTGGATCTGGACGGCGATTGCGTTTAACATCATTGCGATGTTCATCCTCGTGCTGCCCGTGAGCCGAAGCTTGAAGTATCTCAATGTTGCCTGTGTGCTGGCGATAGTGGGCATCTGGATTGAAAAAGGCATGGGCCTGGTGATCCCGGGATTCATTCCGAGCCCCCTGGGAGAGATGGTGGAATACACGCCCACGCTGAACGAGACCATGGTGTGCCTGGGGATTTGGGCCTTTGGATTTCTCGCGTATACGGTTTTCCTGCGCATGTCGATTCCCATCCTCCAAGGGCTGATTTCAAAAGCGAATGAAGGCGCAGCCGACCAATGCACGTTTGAAGGCCGGGACGATTTGGAAGCGCGCGGCTGCAATCAGAAATGGAGAATCGAAGCGGCGAACGCAGCCGCGGCTCGCGCCACGGAAGGGCACGAACCTTAATGGCCACGCAACTCACAGCCGATGATTTCAAGCAATCGCTGAACGCGCATGTGGCGTCGAAGGGGGAGGAAATCCGCGAGAAGTACGGGCCGGAGATTGGCTGGAGGGAATTGCTGCAGGTGCTGGGTGACCGGTCCGCGGTGCGTTATCCGTGCGAGATCGTATTTGATGCAGCGCCGTTGCTGGAGGGGGAGTTCGCGCATGCGATGCCCAACAGTGAAGATCCAAAGGATGGCTTCAAAATATATGTGCATCCCTATTTCAGCCTGCAACTTGAGCGAGTACCGCACCTGGTTTTTTACCAATTGGTGCGGGTGAACTACGGGGAGTTCGCCTCCGCGGATGATGCGGAGCTTTTCGGCGCGAGTGCGCTGGGACTCGCGAAGGAGTGTTACTACGAGATGCTTTGCGGGATGGCGGACGAGATTAGCGGCGAGCCAGTCTGAGATTTCGACTTCCGGAAGCACCTTCCGTGGCGGTGGGTTCACCAAGAAAGGGCAAGCCTTTGGCAAGATAGGAAAGGCTCAAAAACCGGCAGGGGAGTAAAAATTGGGTGTTAAACGGTTCATGGTTGAACTCGTTGAAGACAAAACGGAAAAACTTATGAAGAAAATATTCACGTTAGGATTGGCGATCGTGGCCATGGCGGCCTGGTCGGCGCGCGGGGAAGACGCGAAGGCGCTCTTCGAACAGAACTGCGCGAAATGCCACGGCGCTGACGGCAAGGGCCAGACGAAAATGGGGCAAAAGCTCGGCTGCAAAGATTACACCGACGCCAAGGTCCAGGCGGACCTCACGGACGCGGTCGCGACCAAGGCGATCAAAGAGGGTCTCAAAGACAAGGACGACAAAACTTTGATGAAGCCGGCCGACGGCCTCTCGGACGACGACATCAAGGGATTGGTCGCCCAAATCCGGTCGTTCAAGAAGTAAGGCGGGCTTCGATTCACGGAAATTTTGCCGCGGGTTGCGAGCGAAGAATTCGCTCGCAGTCTCGCCGGGAATCCTTTGTCACAGCACGGAATAGCAGAAGAACACCATAGCACAGCAACTATATGAGCACGGAACCAACAACGGAGAAGGCGCCGCGTTTCGGATTTTTCCGAAACTGGCTGAGCCTCGCGGGCGTAGTGCTGGCGATGAGCAGTTTATTTTGTTTTCTACTATTGTTCCTCCTGGATTCGTTTTCGCATTTTTCCAATCCCTACATCGGGCTGCTGACGTACCTGGTGGCGCCCTCATTTTTATTCCTCGGCACCTTGATGGCGGTGACCGGGGTGCTTTGGCGGCGGTGGCGGGGGAAAACAACGGGCGGGCTGGCGCCCAAAGTACAGATCGATCTGGGCCGTCCGCGGGATCGCAGAATTCTGGCGGTGTTTCTGGCGGGCACGGTGGTGTTTCTGCTGATCAGCGCGTTGCTGAGTTATCAAACCTATCATTACACGGAGTCAGTGCAGTTTTGCGGGCAGGCGTGCCACGGCGTGATGCAGCCGGAACTGGTGACTTACTCGCACGGGCCGCACGCGCGGGTGGCGTGTGTGGAATGCCACATTGGGCCGGGCGCGGAGTGGTTCGTGAAGGCAAAGGTTTCCGGCACCTACCAGGTTTATGCCGTCTTGTTTAATAAATACCCGAGGCCGATCCCGACTCCGATCAAAAACCTTCGTCCGGCGCAGGAAACGTGTGAGCATTGTCATTGGCCGAAGAAATTCGTCGGCAACCTGGACAAGACATTCAATTATTATCTGGCGGATGCGACGAACACGCCTTTTTCCGTTCGCATGATCATGAAAGTGGGCGGCGGCGATCCGACGCACGGGCCGGTGGGCGGAATTCACTGGCACATGAGTGTCGGCAACAAGGTTGAATACCTGGCCACGGACGCGGGACGGCAAAAGATTCCCTGGGTGCGCATCACGGATTCGCAGGGAGTGGTGACGGAATATCACACGAGAAATTTCACGAACGCGGTTGATGAAACGAAAATCCGCACCGTGGATTGCATGGATTGCCATAACCGGCCGGCGCATACGTATCAATCGCCGAACGACGCGGTGAACCTGGCTATTTCGATTGGCGCGATTGACCGGGGCCTGCCATGGATCAAGTCCAACGCCGTATTTGCCCTCACCAAGAAATACACAAACGAAACCCAGGCGTTGCAAAGCATCGCCACGCTTTTGTCAGATCGTTACCGGGACGACGCGCGAATCCGCCCGGCGATCGCGTCCGTGCAGCAGATTTACACGAACAACTTTTTCCCGGAGATGAATGCCTCGTGGGACAAATACCCGAACAACATTGGGCATAAGGATTGGCTGGGCTGCTTCCGCTGCCACGACGGCCAGCACAAATCTTCCGATGGGCGGGTGATCACGGCGAGTGATTGCAACGCCTGCCACACGATTCTCGCGCAGGGATCCGGCGCGGAATTGAATTTACTCACGCCGAACGGGCAGAAGTTCAAACACCCGGGCGATGAGGTGGATGGCGCCTGCAATGATTGCCACACGGGCGGGCTATAGCTCCGCGCGGATGGCGATTGGGCAGTCGCCGACAGAAAGAAATGTGATGTA
>DASZPR010000641.1:0-5609 GCA_035550235.1 Verrucomicrobiia bacterium
ACTGTAGCCATTTCGGAGCGAGGATTTTTGATTTTTGGCGAGGCTTCTCTAAGCTTTCTTGTGCAGGAAACAATCCACCACATGGTCATTCACCATCCCGACCGCCTGCATATAGGCGTAGCAGATCGTTGAGCCCACAAATTTAAATCCACGCTTCAGCAAATCCTTGCTCATCGCGTCGGATTCCTTCGTCTTCGCCGGTGTTTTCCCCTTCTTCCATGAATTCAAAATCGGTTTGCCGCCAACGAACTGCCAGATGTATTTATCGAAACTCCCAAATTCCTTTTGCACCGCAAGAAAAGCCTGCGCGTTCTGAATCGTCGCGTTCACCTTCAGCTTATTCCGCACAATGCCGGGATCCGCCAGCAGCTTCTGAACTTTGCGCGCATCGTAACCCGCGATTTTTCGAGCGTCGAAATTATCGAATGCTTTTCGATAATTTTCCCGCTTCTTCAAAATAGTAATCCAACTCAAACCCGCCTGAGCGCCCTCCAGAATTAGCATCTCGAACAAATGCCGGTCATCATGCACCGGCACGCCCCACTCTTTGTCGTGGTATTCGATATAGAGATCGCCGTTGGCCCAGGAGCAACGTTTAAGTGATTTGTCAGTCTGAAAAGCGAAATGTTGTTCATTTCTTTTGAAGGTAACAAGAACAGATCGAATCGTTTTGCCGTCCGGAACTAGTAAGAAACTCAAGCCAGGAATTGAAACCTTTCGGACGATTTCGGCAATCTGCAAAGAGAAAGGCCCGCGCACACTGTATTTGCCTATGCATAGCCGTCCGTCGAAGTAACTCGTGGGCTCACTTTCAAATCGCTTTCTATAATCAAATTCTGCCAGCAGAATGTTTAGCCGCAAGACAGCCTTATCAGAATCCGCAACAACCCACGATAATCCGCAGGAGTCACAGACTTGGAACTGTGCATTTTCATCGGAGACTGAATTTCTAGTCGGCAAATGTTCCAATGCGGCCTCGATATCCCCTGCCTTTGGAGTGAGACCTATAGTATAGCCAAATAGCGTTACACCATCGTTACGGATTAAGATTTCATTTTGTCTCATCTTGACAATTTGCCAATTGTAACTGGCTTCCGTGTTATCCTTCTCGCAGGAGCCTGAAAGTTTTCGTAAAGACTTGTCGAGAAGATTCTGGAGACTCTTCGCAACAAAAAAAGCCCGTTCTTGCGAACGGGCTTTGCAATTTTTATTCGGGCTGATTAAGCCTTGGCTTCCTCGGCTGCGGCCTTTTTCTTTTTGCCCTTCTTTTCAGCCTTTTCTTCCTTCGCTCCTTCAGCTGGAGCGGCTTCGGCAGCGGGTGTTTCCGCGGCAGGCGCCGGAGTGACCGAAGTCAAATCCACCCATTCGAGGATGGCGAGCTGAGAAGCGTCGCCCTGACGTTGGTGCATCTTCACGATGCGCGTATAACCGCCGTTGCGATCCTTCTGGGCCGGAGCGATTTCGCTGAACAGGATTTTCGTCGCGTCTTCCTGGTGCAGACGGGCTGCCACCAGGCGACGGGCGTGAATCGTGTCCTTCTTGCCGAGCGTGACGAGCTTTTCCGCCACCGAACGCGCGGCTTTCGCCTTCGCGAGCGTGGTGGTCACGCGTTTATGTTTGATGAGGCTGCAAACCAGGTTGGCAAGCATCGCATTCCGGTGTTCACCGGTGCGGCCCAACTTGGCGGTGCGTTTTAAATGTCGCATAAATCTTTTCTCTTTCGCGGCAAAGTCGACTGCCGACTTTGAGGATTATTGGATTTATGGATTTCCAAAAATCCAATTATCCAACCATCCAGTCCCATGTTACCGATTGATCAGAGTCGTGTTGTCTTCCTTCGGAGCGTCGAGCAAATCGGGCTCGAAGCTCATGCCGAGGGAAAGCCCCAGCGCCGTCAGCTTGTCCTTGATTTCGTTCAACGACTTCTTGCCGAAGTTGCGATACTTGAGCATTTCGCTCTCGGTCTTCATCGCCAACTGGCCGACCGTCGTGATATTCGCGTTGTTCAAGCAGTTCGCCGCGCGGACGCTCAGCTCGATTTCGTTCACGCTCATGTTGAGCAGCTTCTTGAGCTTGGACTTCTCTTCGTCCTGCTTGTCCACCACTTCTTCGAATTCCACCGCGCTCTTGTCGTAACCGACAAACACATCGAGGTGATGCGCGAGAATCGCCGATGCCTGCGTGAGCGCGTCATCGGGCGAAATGCGGCCGTCAGTCCAGACTTCCAGGACCAAACGGTCGTAATCCGTGCGCTGGCCGACACGGGCGCTTTCCACCATGTAACGCACGCGCGTCACCGGCGAGAACAATGAATCAATCGCCACCACGCCAATGGCCTGGTTGGGCTTCTTGTTTTCATCGCCCGGCATGAATCCGCGGCCCACCTTCACTTCGAGCTCCATCTCGAACTTCTTTTTCTTGTCGAGCGTGCAGATGTGCTGGGTCGGGTTCACCAATTCAACGTTCTGGTTGAGCTGGATGTCCGCCGCCGTCACTTCGCCTTCCTTATTGGCGGAAAGCAAAAGCGTCTGCGGGTCGCGCGTGTGCGCCTTGAACAAAACTTTCTTGAGATTCAACACGATATCGGTCACGTCTTCCACCACGCCTTCAACGGTGGCGAATTCGTGCATCGCGCCGTCAATCTTGATGGAGGTGATGGCCGCGCCTTCGAGCGAGCTCAGGAGCACGCGGCGAAGCGAGTTGCCGATGGTGTGGCCGTAGCCGGTTTCAAAAGGTTCCGCGATGAATTTCGCGTAGGTCTCTGTGGCGGTCGACTCATCTTTGGTCAACCGTTTGGGCATTTCAAAACGTCCTAAACGTACTGGCATGATTTCCTTTCAACAATTTTAATCTGACCACCTCGGCTGTTTATTCCCGCGGCCGATGCGATCCGTATAATTGTTTTTCTATTGGATTAATGGATTTTTGGATTCGCGGATCAATGTATTTCACATTCATCCAACTATCCAGTCATCCACCAACCCGGTTTTGTTTACTTAGCGGGAATAAAATTCGACGACGGCCTGTTCGTTGGCGATCGGGTTGATTTCGTCGCGAGTCGGAATCCGCATCACGACGCCTTTAAATTCTTCCTTGTTCAACGACATCCAATCCGGCACGGCGCGACTGGTCGAGATTTCAAGGTTCTTGGTCGCCAACTGGCGCGACACATTATTGTTCTTCACGGTGATGACTTCATTCACCTTCAGCGCGTACGACGGCACATTGACCTTGCGGCCATTGACCTGGATGTGGCCGTGGCAAACCATCTGGCGCGCCGCGGCACGCGTGTTCGCGAGGCCGAGGTGAAACACCACGTTGTCGAGACGGGTCTCGAGAATCTGGAGCATTTGCTCGCCGGTAACACCACGGCGGCGCAGCGCCTTCTCATAAACACCGCGGAATTGGCGCTCGAGCAAACCGTAATAATAACGGAGCTTCTGCTTCTCGATGAGGCCGAGGCCGTAATCGGTATGCTTGCGGCGTGACTTCGGGCCGTGAACGCCCGGACCGTAATTGCGGCGTTCCAAATATTTTGTCGGGCCGAAAATCGGAACTCCGAATCGGCGGCTGATACGAACGCGGGGACCTGTATAACGAGCCATAAATTAAACGTGTTGCGTGTTGCGTGTTCCGTGATTAAACGCGGCGTTTTTTGCGCGGACGGCAGCCATTGTGCGGAACCGGCGTCACGTCTTTGATTGTTGTAATTTCCAAACCGATGGCCTGCAGCGCGCGAATCGCGGACTCACGGCCCGAGCCGGGACCTTTCACGCGCACTTCCACTTCCTTCATGCCATGCGACATCGCCTGGCGCGCGGCATCCTGGGCGACCTGTTGCGCGGCGTAAGCCGTGCTCTTGCGTGAGCCTTTGAAACCAACACGGCCGGCACTCGACCAACCGAGCAGGTTGCCCTGCATGTCGGTGATGGTGACCTGCGTGTTGTTGAACGTCGCCAGAATATTCGCAATGCCGACGGAAATATTTTTCGCGCCCTTGGCCTTGACGATCTTCTTGCCGGCCATATCGTCGGCCAGAAGTTCGGCGGCAGTAGGAGCGGAACCGGCGACCGGACCAGCGCCTTCAGCGGGCTTGGGAGCTTCAGCCACAGCGGCGGGAGCGCCAGCGGCACCGGCAGCCGGGGCCTTCTTCGCCTTGGTTTCGTCGGCAGCCTTCGCCGGCTTTTCAGCGGCAGGAGCAGCGCCTTCGGGCTTTCCCTCTTTTTTCGGCGCGGGTTTCTTCTTCGTTTCGTCAGCCATATATCGTAATTGCTAAAATGCTTAGTGAATACCGGTCTTCGCGTTCGGATTGCGTTGCACACCCACCGTCTTGCGCGGACCTTTGCGCGTACGAGAGTTGGTTTGGGTGCGTTGACCGCGCACCGGCAGGCCGCGCATGTGGCGGATGCCGCGATAGCACTTGATGCCCTGCAGGCGCTTGAGGTTCATGCCGATTTCGCGGCGGAGATCACCTTCAATGACATACTTGCCGTCCTGAATCGCATGCACGATCTGGGAAAGCTGCGCTTCGCTCAGGTCCTTCGCGCGAATCTTCGGATCAATGTTGGCCTTGGCCAAAATCTCAACCGCATTCGCGGGGCCGATGCCATAAATATACCGCAGCGCAATATCGATGCGCTTATTCGGCGGAACTTCTACACCAATGATACGTGCCATAAAATTATCCTTGCCGTTGCTTGTGGCGTTTGTTGCTGCAAATAACCCGAATGACGCCCTTGCGCCGGATGATTTTGCAATTTTCGCAAAGTTTCTTTACTGATGCGCGAACTTTCATTTTTTAAAACTGGATTAATGGATTGGTGGATTTTTGGATTCATGGGCCGGCCTTCGGCCATCCATCAATCCACCAATCCATTCATCCGATACTTCACTACTTCGTTACCGTTTCTACTATGATCCGCCCTTCCGACAAGTCGTAGGGCGACATCTGCAATTTGACCTTGTCACCGGTCTTCGCCGCGAAGCTCAGCTTCGCTTTGCCGGTCGCGTAGGCCAGCACTCTGTGGCCATTCGACAATTCCACCCGATACAATCGGTTGGGCATAGTCTCGACGACTATACCTTCAACTTTGAAGGCACTTTCTCCGGCCATGTCAAAATTTCCGGCTCACCATCAGTCACGAGCACCGTATGCTCAAAATGGGCTGATAATGAACCATCTTGAGTGACCACTGTCCAGTCGTCATTCAAAATTTTTACGCCCGGCTGGCCGGCATTCACCATCGGCTCAATCGCCAACGTCATACCCGCTTCCAGCTTCGTATTGCTGCGAGCATCCACAAAATTCGGGATCTGCGGCTCTTCATGCATCGACCGTCCGACGCCGTGGCCCACAAACTCGCGCACCACACTAAAACCATTGTTTTCCACGTAGGTCTGGACCGCTCGCGATATGTCCGTAACCCGCTTCCCCGGAACCACTTGCGCGATGCCTTCGTAAAGCGCCTTTTCCGTCACGTCCATCAACTTCTGCGCCAGCACCCCGCAACCGCCCACCGCCACCGTCCGGGCGGTATCCCCGATAAATCCGTTATAAACCACGCCCACATCAAGGCTTACAATATCCCCAAACTTCAGCACTCGCGGGC
>DASZPR010000642.1:0-2389 GCA_035550235.1 Verrucomicrobiia bacterium
CCGACGCCTCCAACTCCACGATTCGATTCTGGCTTTCGCCCACACGCCGGTTGAAATCCTCCAGCGCCGCCGCCGCCGCCGTCAGCTTTTCGTCGCGCACACGCTCGGCCTCGATCGAGCCCGTCTGTACGCTGTATTTGATGTCCGCTTCCTGCTGGCTGATTTGGTCGAGCACGCGTTTGCGCGCGTTGATGTGCGCCTGGTTCAACTTCGTCTTGCGCTGCTCGAAGTGTGTCTTGGACTGTTCCGTGGCGGCGTCAAACTCGCTTTCCGCTTTGGCAATTGTGTCCGCGGCGGAAGCCGATTGCTGGTCTTTCGCGATGTCGAACGCCCTGGTTTCCATGGCGGAGCGCGTGCGAAAATCGGTGTTTAATTTTTCTTCGCGCGCGGCGAAATCGCGCATCGCGTTTTTCAGCGTTTCCAGCAACGCCACCATGTCTTTGGCACCAAAATTATTACTCACAATCTTTTTGGACCTTTTTCAATAGTTCATCCAGTTTCTCCACCACTGCCACCGTTTTATCGACGCCGATAAACAGTTCCTGCAAATATTTCCGCTCGAATTCCTGCGCTTTGGCGTCGCGCCAGTAATTCTTGGTATCCTCCCACTTCAAGGAAAGCTCTTTCGTCAATCCGACCAACCGCGCTTTGCTGCCGCCCATGCTCATGGTGTTTCCTCCTTTGGCGTTTCCGGCGCCGCGCCCTCGGTTGGCGGTTGCTCCACCGGTTGCGGCATCGCTGCATCGCCCGAGCCGCCCATGCGAACTTCCGTGTACGATTCAAGCGCACGGATGACCTGGCTCAAATACGCGATGGCCTTGGGCATTTCGCTGGTGACGAAACTTTGGAATTGATCCACCTGTTTGACCAGCGGTTCGGAGCGATTTTCCAATTCGCGATCCCACTTTTTCAATAATACGAGTTTTTCCTGCGCCTCGTCACAAGCATCCTTGGCGCGGCGCACAAGTAATTGTTGCGCGGACGAAACCTCCTGAAATTTTGACATCGAAACACTGAACAACTCCGCCTGCGCGCGCTCCAGCTTTTTGGCGCGCATTTTCATTTCCGCTTCCCACTTGCGGCGCTGGTCGTTTTGCAGCCATTGCTTTGACCGCGCGACTTCATTGGCTATTTCCTCCAAAGCAGGCCGCGCTTTGCTCAAATAAACAACCAACGCCGAGCGAAAAGCCTCGATGGCCTCGACGGATGTGACTTGGGCGCGGTCTGCCATTTCAAATTTCCGAAAACATCGAACATCGAACGCCGAACGCCGAACGTCGAAGTATTGGCGAGCGCCGCCGTCCTTCGACGTTCGGCGTTCGACGTTCGATGTTTAGCGTTCCCATTACTTACCGTTGGTTCAGGTATTCCTCGATCCGTTGCGCCTTGCGCAGTAGATACGGCGTGTGTTCCTTGGACAGCTCGATGAATTTTTTCAACGCCTTCATCGCGGTCTTGAATTCATCGGCGAACTTGGCGTGCTCCTGGTCGCCCCAGGTATCGCCCAGAGCGGCGAAACGCGCGTGCAGGAGGGTGAGGCGGTTTTCGAGATCGGTGTTGAATCGCTGCAATTCGTCCGCGAAGCGCCGGACTTTCTCTGGATCCATGATTGCCTGGGCCATGATGTTCCTTTCGTTAAGTGTCTGACATAGTATCGCGAAGAAATGCGTTCCGCGCTATCACAAATCTTCGGACCGGGGAAAGACCTGCCCGGGCTCAGGAAATCACAACTCGCTGAATAACCTATAATTCCTCGCCGTCGAGTACCGGCACGAGGTTGATGCGGATCACAATGCGAAATGGATTTGGTATCCTGTTGGTATGTGTATGCCTTACGGGTTCTGGGTGCCAGGCCATCATTGATGGCATCGGCGACAAAATCGATTACGACAGTGGAGTTGATGATTACCGAAGTCATGGGATGAATGGAAGAGACGCACAGCGCAATGCGTACGAAGACCAAATCTGGGATAAAATGGGCGATAATCCATAGAGGAGGGACGTTTGTGGATAAATCCTTATTTTTTTAGATAGACAATTCACCGATTTTTTTGATTCATGGTTGGCCAAATCCGTAAGCCACTATGAAAAAGACGTGTCTCTATATCTGTACGGCTTGTGTGTTTTTGCTCCCATCCGCGCGCGCGGATCAGGCCACTATTTCCAGCGACTTCTTTTCGGCCCTGCGCAACAGCGACGCACGGCAAATTCGTGAAGCGCTTGACAAAGGCGAATCCGTCAATGCCCGCGATGCCAAAGGCAACACGCCGTTGATTCTCGCTGCCTCGTACGGCGACAGGGCCTCGATGAAGCTCCTGTTGGATCGCGGCGCGCAAGTGAACGTGGCCAACGCGGAAGGCGCAACTCCCCTGATTCGCGCCGCCGATGA
>DASZPR010000643.1:0-4543 GCA_035550235.1 Verrucomicrobiia bacterium
AAAGCGTGCCGGAGAAACAGGCCTTTGGCACGGCGCCGGACGGGCAGCCGGTCTATCTTTACACGCTGCGTAATTCAAAGGGCTGCGAAGCCAAGATCATGAACTTTGGCGGCATCGTTCAGTCGCTCACCATGCCGGATAAAAATGGCAATTTTGGCGACGTCGCGCTGGGATTTGCCACTTTCGATCCTTACAAAGTGAACAGCCCGTATTTTGGGGCGTTAATTGGACGTTACGGCAACCGGATTGCGAATGGACAATTCACTTTGGACGGCACGACGTACACGCTCGCGAAAAACAGTCCGCCGAATAATCTGCACGCCGGACCGAAAGGGTTCGACAAGGTGGTTTGGAACGCGAACCAGAAAAATGGCTCGACGTTGGAACTAACCTATTTAAGCAAGGATGGCGACCAGGGGTTCCCCGGCGACTTGCAGGTTACGGCGGTTTACACGTTGACGGACAAGAATGAGCTGCGGGTCAATTACACGGCCACAACCGACAAACCGACAGTTTGCAATCTCACGCAGCATTCGTATTGGAACCTCGCCTGCAGCGGGGATGTTTTGAATCACGAAGTCCAAATTTTTGCGGATAATTACACGCCGGTGAATGCAAATTTGATTCCCACGGGCATTGCACCGGTCAAGGGCACGCCGTTTGATTTTACTTCACCCACGCCCATCGGCGCGCGCATCAATGAAGCCAACGATCAACTTAAGTATGGCGGCGGTTACGACCACAATTTTGTGCTGAACAAAAAAGCTGGTGAACTCGGGCTGGCTGCGCGGGTGACCGAGAAGACTTCAGGGCGCGTGTTGGAAATTTACACCACGGAACCCGGCCTGCAGTTTTATTCGGGCAATTTCATCGGGGATACAATGGGCAAAATGCAGTACCACAATCGCAGCGGATTCGCGATGGAGGCGCAGCATTTCCCGGATTCACCGAATCATCCGGATTTTCCCTCGACGGTCTTGAGACCCGGCCAGACGTATCACAATACCATCATCTATCGTTTCAAAACGCAATAAACCAGAGACCAGGAAAATAACATGAAATTAAACTTCTCCCCCATCCTCGGCGCGCTCTGCGTGGCCCTCGCCCTGCAAGGTTGCAGCAAAAGCGACAACGGTTCTTCTTCCGGCGGCTCAACGGCTGCGTCCACCACAAGCAGCACCGCGCCGGCGAAAAAGCAATTGAGGCTGGCGTTCGTGGTCAATAACTCGGCGAATTTCTGGACGATTGCCCGAGCGGGCACCGAGGAGGCCGCGAAGGAACTCGGAAATGTGGAAGTGGATTTTCGCATTCCGTCCGACGGCACCGCCGCACAACAGCGCCAGATTCTGGATGACTTGCTCGCCAAGGGCGTGGACGGAATCGCCGTGAGCCCGATCGCTCCCGCCGACCAGACGGAATTCCTCAACCACGTCGCCAGCAAAACGCTGTTGATTTGCCAGGACAGCGATGCTCCCGACAGCAAGCGCGTTTGCTACATTGGTACCGATAACTTCGCCGCCGGCGTCGAGGCGGGGAAATTGATCAAGGAAGCTCTGCCGAACGGAGGGAAGATCATGGTGTTTGTCGGCTTTGCCGATGCGCAAAACGCGAAAGACCGCTTTGGCGGCATCAAAAAGGAACTCGACGGTTCCAACATCCAGATCCTCGATCTTCGCACCGACGATGCCGATCCGGTTCGTGCTCAGAAAAATGCCGAGGATACGCTCGTGAAGTATCCTGACATCTCGGCTTTGGTCGGTCTCTATAATTATAACGGCCCGGCCGCTCTCAATGCCGTTCGCACCGCAGGCAAGGCCGGCAAGGTGAAAATCATTTGCTTCGATGATGAGGACGAAACGCTGGCCGGCATCGCCGCGGGCGACATCTATGGCACCGTGGCTCAGCAACCGTTCGAATTCGGCAAGCAAGCCATCACGAAGATGGCTAAATATCTTGAAGGCGATAAGGAAGCGCTCGCCGGCGGCAAACAAATCATTCCAACCGTCGACGTGAAAAAAGACAATGTCGCCGCGTTCCAGGCGACCAAGAATAAACTGCTGGGCAAATAACCAGCCGATACCGACTTCGGGAGGCTCCGAACGGAATGAGTCGGAGCCTCCTTAAATTTGACATGTCCACCACGGCACTTATCGAAATGCGCGGGATTTGCAAGCGCTTCCCGGGCGTTGTCGCTCTCGACCACGTAACTGTTGAAGTCGGCAAGGGTGAAGTCCTAGCGCTGTGCGGTGAAAACGGCGCGGGCAAGTCCACGCTGATGAAAATTCTCGGCGGCGTTTATCAACCCGACGAGGGTGAGATCCTGGTGGAAGGCCAACCTGTCAAAATCAACAGTGTCAATGACGCGATGAAATACGGCATCGCGTTCATTCACCAGGAGTTGAACGTCCTCGATAACCTGGATGTGGCGGCAAATGTTTTTCTTGGGCGAGAGCCGCGCGGCGCGTTGGGCCTGATTGACAGAAAAAAAATTCACGCCGACACGCAGCCTTTCCTGGAGCGCCTCGGCCTGAATATTTCCAGCAACACGCGGCTGGACCGGCTGTCGATTGCGCAGCAGCAGATGGTGGAAATCGCGAAGGCGCTCTCGCTTCGCGCGCGCATTATCATCATGGACGAACCGACGTCATCCCTGACCCTGACGGAAACGGAGCGTTTGCTGAAACTCGTCTGCGAGTTGAGCGAACAAGGCGTGAGCATCATCTATATTTCGCATCGGCTGGGCGAAGTGGAGCATTGCTCCGACCGCGTTGCCGTGCTGCGCGATGGCAAGAACGCCGGGCAACTTTCGAAAGATGAAATTTCACACGACCGGATCGTGAGCCTGATGGTGGGGCGTGAGATCAAAAATTTTTACGTCGAACCAAAAGGCAGCCGCGAGCCGGGCTACTTGAAAGTCCGCAATGCCTGTTCCAGCCGTTATCCCGACAAACGCATTTCCTTCGATGCCGGCAAGGGCGAAATACTTGGGTTCGCCGGACTGGTGGGCGCAGGCCGGTCGGAGCTGGCAAAAGCCATCGTCGGCCTCGATGCGCGCGGAGAAGCCGAGGTCATGCTCGGTTCCCAAAAAATTTGGATTCGTTCCGCCCGCGACGCGATTAACCAGGGCATTTATCTCGTGCCGGAAGATCGACGCGGCGAGGGATTGATCACCGAGATGAATGTTTGCCACAACATCACCCTGCCCTCACTGAAGGAATACACGCGGTTCGGGTTGATTCAAAGTCGGCGCGAACGCGAGACGGCACAGACTCAGGTGGAATCGTTGAAAATCAAAACGCCGAACACCGACGTGCTCGCCATGAACCTCAGCGGCGGCAACCAGCAAAAAATCGTGCTCGGCAAATGGCTGGCGATGCAGCCCAAGGTGATGATTCTTGATGAACCGACGCGGGGCATTGATGTCGGTGCGAAAGCGGAAATTTATCGATTGATGCGCGCGCTGGCGGATCAAGGAACGGTGATTTTGATGATCAGCAGCGACATGGAGGAAGTGCTGAATGTCAGCGATCGCATCGCGGTAATGCACGAAGGCAACATCACCGGCATGCTGGAACGCGCCGATTGCACCGAGCGAAACATCATGCAATTAGCCGTCGGACGAAAGATAGACGCTGCGAAACCGGCGTTTGCCGAATAAAATAATGAAAAAGGAACTTGGTCTATTTACGCTGTTGATCGTCTTGTGCCTCACCGTGTGCGGCATCCAATTCGCCAAAAATTCTTCGGAGTTGCCGCGCTTTCTTTCCGCGGAAAATCTACTCAACAACGCCAATCTCATCGGGATGTTTGGAATTTTCAGCATCGGCACGGGCATGGTGATCATCACCGGCGGCATCGATTTGTCGGTGGGCTCGATGTGCGCTCTGGCCGGGGTGCTGTTGTCGATTGCGTTGAAGGAATGGCACTGGGCCTGGCCGCTGGTCGCCGTATTCATCCTGCTGGTGCCCGTTTTGCTGGGAGCCGCGCACGGATTTCTTATTACGCGCATGCGGATGCAGCCGTTCATCGTCACTCTGTGCGGATTGTTGATCTACCGCGGCATGGCGCGCTTTATTGCCGGGGACAGCACCAAGGGTTTTGTCGGCGCAAGCGGTTTCGACGTCTTCACCTTTCTCGCTTCCGGCCGATTGTTTCATATCACGCGCGAGGAGTTGGTCAATGGCGCGATGACCAAACACGTCGTGTTTGAGGGAATTCCCATGCCGTTTGTGATGTTGGTGATCGTGTCCGTCATCATGTGGTTCGTGCTACATCGTTCGATTTACGGCCGGTACCTTTTCGCTGTTGGGCGCAATGAAGAGGCGGCCCGGTTTTCCGGCATCAACACCAAACTCGTCATCGGCAGCAGCTACATGCTCGCGGGTTTTCTTACGGGGACTTCGGCCATCATGTTCGCTTTTTATGCCACTTCGGTGGCGCCTTCCACACACGGCAATTTTTATGAGCTATACGGCATTGCCGCCGCAGTGCTTGGAGGATGCAGCCTGCGAGGCGGCGAAGGTTCAATTATCGGCATCGTCAT
>DASZPR010000644.1:0-2726 GCA_035550235.1 Verrucomicrobiia bacterium
AGGCGACTTCGATATCCAATGCAGTCGTGAGCACACTCACGGCCCGCACGATGCCGCGGATTTCCACGCGTTGGCCGTCCTCGAAGCCAAATACCAATTGATCCAGCGAAACCGGCTTGCCCTTGGGCAGGGGAGCGGTGCCCAGGACTGTCCAGGTCGGTTTCGAAATAATCGGGGCGAACGAACCGGCCCGGCTGATGCCATTAACCTCCACGAGATCGCCGGGTTTGGGATATTGGTCGGAACGGTTTTCCACGAACACACCGCTCGTCTCATCTTGAATAAAAAATTGCCCGCCCCAACCCGGCTCCGCGGCAGTGACCACACCCCGGACATGCACCGGGATTTTTTTGCGCGCTTGTTCCGCGGGCAGCGAAAGCACATCCGCCGCATTCGTCAAAAGCGTCGGCACAGTCTGCGCTGGAACTGAGGGGCCGGTGCGGAAAAAAAACGCCGCAATCGCCAGGAATTGGATGGCCCGAGATTGAAGAAAAACACTCACGTTGGCCAGCCGGCGCATAGCCAATATTAGACGCGTCCAAACCTCCAAAGTCGAGTTGAAACTAAAACGGGGACGGCGCGTTAGCACCGTCCCCGGAACTTGAATTTTTGTCTTACGCCGCGACTGCGAACGCGTCGATATCTTCGGCCGGCTGGTCGCGTTTTTCCATCGTTTTGCGGATGGTTTTCAGCGCCTGCTCCTGGATTTGGCGGATACGCTCGCGGGTCACGCCGAAGCGTTCGCCCACTTCTTCCAAAGTCCGCTCTTTGCCATCGACCAGGCCGAAACGCATCGCGAGAATTTCCCGCTCGCGCTCCGGAAGCGTCGCCAGGATTTCCTGCACCAACGCATTATCGCTCTCGTAAACCAATTGCTCGGAGGGCAGGGCGGCATTCGGGTCCGCCACCACCTCGGAAACGCGGTCGTTTTCGTCGTCGCCGATCGGCGCGTCCAACGAAACCGGCGCCCGCGATGCCTGGCGATAACGCCGCACGCGTCTGGCATCCAGGCCGAGTTCGCTCGCCACTTCCTCATCCGTCGGCTCGCGATCCTATGCTTCCCGCAACCGCAACTCCGCCCGGCGGATATGCGCGACCTTGTCGACCACGTGCACCGGCAGGCGAATCGTCTTCGATTGATTCGCCAACGCGCGCTTGATCGCCTGCTTGATCCACCACGACGCATACGTGGAAAGTTTCGCGCCTTTCTTCGGGTCAAAACGCTCCACGCCCTTCATCAAACCGATGTTCCCCTCATTGATGAGGTCGAGCAACGGCAGGCCGAGATTTTCGTAATCGCGGGCAATCTTCACCACCAGGCGCAAATTCGCCTTGATCATGTGTTCGCGCGCGGATTTGTCGCCGCGTTTGATCCGTTTCGCGAGCACGATTTCCTCCGCCGGCGTCAGGAGTTTCACCTGGCCGATTTCACGGAGATAAAGCTGCAGCGAATCGCCGTGCGTCGCTTCCGTCGGCTGCACGGGTTCCGGCTGGGCCGGAGCCTTGGGCTCCACCGCGTCGAACTCGATGCGCGACTGCGTGACCACCGCTTTTTTCGCGTTCTTCTTCGCCACCATCCTTCGGACTCCAGTTCGTATACTCATGTTTTACCTTCAATTCTATCGAGACCGTCCACGAGCATTTCAACATGCGTGAAATGCACGGTTAAAATTTGTTACCATCAAGCTGCCACTGACACCGCCTCCAGCGTGGAGACGATCGTCTTCTTGCTCACCACCCCGACGGTTTGCTTGCGCACCTCGCCACCTGCGAAATACAGCAGCGTCGGAATGGAGCGAATACCGTAGCGCTCCGCGAGCGCCGAATTCTGGTCGATATTCACCTTGGCCACCTTGGCCTTGCCGCTTTGTTCGGCGGCAACTTCTTCGAGAACCGGCCCCAGCATTTTGCAAGGCCCACACCACTCCGCCCAGAAATCGACAACCACCGGCTGCGTTGAGTTCAAAACTTCCGCTTCAAAATTTGTTTCGTTGATTTCAATCGTAGATTTCATATTCGGCTCCATTCTTCAATTCTTACAAACTTTTAATGTAATCGTTAATGTTACATTCTCGCACAAAAAAATCGAACGTCAACTGGCACGCTTCGTCGCGCCCAGGCACGCTTCCCGCGCCTTCTGCACGACATCCGCCAGCGTCGTCTTCCGCAAATCCTGCTCCATCGCGTTTTCGGCGGATTCGAACACCTTGTCGAGCGTTTTGCGGATGCAATTCCCCACCGGACAACCCGCATTCGGCTTGTTGGCGGGCGATTTGAAAGTCTCATGGCTCTCCACCGCCCGATAGATTTCCGCCAGATTGATGCGCTGGGGAGAACGGGTTAGCCGCGAACCGGCCCCCACGCCCTTGCGCGTATCGATCAATCGCGCCCGTTTCAGCGACAGCAGCAGTCGGCGGATAATGACGGGATTGGTATTCACGCTGCTCGCGAGCGACGACGACGTCACGGGATCGCCTTCCTTGTAAGCAAGAACGGCGAGCACGTGCACAGCCATGGCAAAACGACAGCTTGTTTTCATTCGCTGCTCAATATGTAACCTATGTGATTACATTTGTCAACCGCAGGAAGCTGCTGCTGCAGGACTGACGCATCTAAAATTCTGTGATTTTAATATTGCCCGCGCCTCAGGGATTTTTGGCTCGACCTTAAATTGTTTCTGGATAAAATTCCAACTCCCCCATTTGCGACAGATTCAAATGGGGGAG
>DASZPR010000645.1:0-3660 GCA_035550235.1 Verrucomicrobiia bacterium
TCATTTCGAAGTTTTGCATCCTCGACAATACTTCGGATTTTCGAAATTTCTACTTCCCCACCTGCGGTTCGTGCCACACGTGACCGCTTTGCGCCAGCAAATCGTCCGCTGCCACTGGCCCCCAGGTGCCGGCGGAATAAAACTCGCGATTGGATAGCTTCTTGCCTTCCCATCCTTTGCGAATGGAATCCACAATGCACCACGCCGTCTCGACTTCGTCGCGCCGGATGAACAATGTGGCGTCGCCGAGCATCGCTTCCAACAGCAGCCGTTCATACGCCTCGGGAGTGTAAGCACCGAATTCCGAATCGTAGCTGAAATTCATCCGCACCGGCCGCACGCCGAGGGTGGTGCCGGGGACCTTGCCATTGAACCGCAGGTAAATGCCTTCGTTCGGCTGCAATCGAAGCGCGATGGCGTTTTGGTCCAACTCCCCGCAGGCCGTGGCGAACAGGACGTGGGGCGTGGGACGAAATTGAATGCGCACTTCGCTTGCGCTGGTCGGGAGATTTTTTCCGGTGCGCAAATAAAACGGCACGCCGGACCAACGCCAGTTGTCGATGAACAGCTTGAGCGCCACGTAGGTTTCCACATTGGAATCCGACTTCACCTTTTCTTCCTGCCGGTAACCCGGCCGCGCCTCGCCGTCCACCACGCCCGCGAAATATTGTCCGCGCACGACTTGCTTCGACACGTCCGCCGGATTCAGCGGGCGGATCGATTTCAGCAATTTCACCTTCTCATCGCGGATTGATTCCGCCTCGAGCGATACGGGCGGTTCCATCGAGACCAACGCCAGCACTTGCAGCATGTGATTCTGCACCATGTCCCGCAGAGCGCCGGCTTCCTCGTAATAACCGCCGCGCCCGCCGACGCCAATGCGCTCGCTCACGGTAATCTGCACATGGTCGATGGAATCGCGGCTCCATAGCCGTTCGAAAATGGAATTGGAAAAGCGGAACATCAAGATGTTCTGCACCGTTTCCTTGCCCAGGTAATGGTCGATGCGGAACACCTGTTGCTCGTTCGCGAAACGGGTCAATTCCTGGTTCAACCCTTTTGCCGACTCCAAATCGTGTCCAAACGGTTTTTCCACCACGATCCGCTGCCAGCCGGCCGCACCGTTCTTGTGCAGCAACGCCGCGTTATGTAATTGCTCGACCACCTGGCCGAATTGGCTCGGTTGTGTGGCCAGATAAAACAGAATGTTTTCCCGGAGCGGCGCCTGGCCGAAACTCGTCAACATCGATTCCAACTTTTGATACGCGGCGAGGTCCGTCAGATCGCCCTGACAATAGGAAATGTTTTTGGCAAAGGCTGTCCACACCGCGTCGTCCACTGGTTTGGTCCGGGAAAACTGATCCAGCGCGGCGCGCAATTCCTGCCGCCAGGAATCATCCGTCTTCTCGCGGCGCGCGAAACCAATCACGCGAAAGGACGACGGCATCTGCTTGTCCATGAACAGATGATAGAGCGCGGGAATCAACTTCCGCGCCGTCAAATCGCCGCTCGCGCCAAAGATAACGATTGAGCAAGGTTCGGTCGGTTTCCGCGAATCCGCCGCGGGTGAAGCCGCCACACCACCAGGATTTTCCGTTTCAGCCATGGGGCGAACATGGCTGAGCGCCGGGAGAATTTCAATGTTCTATTGCAGCGAGTTTCGGACGCCAAAGAACGGGCCATAAACCACACGCAGAATTTTAGCGGCAACCGAAACAAACTTATTTACTTCGCAGCCCAACGATTTATATTTTGCGTCTGGTGGCCGATGTGGCGGAATTGGCAGACGCGCTAGACTCAAAATCTGGTATCCGTAAGGATGTGTGGGTTCGACCCCCTCCGTCGGCACCAACAAAATAAAGGAGATTTTCAATTGTGTGACTGCTACGCATTATTGGCCGCTTTGGCCACTTATTCGTAGCAAAATGGACGCGGCCATTAATGCGTAGCAGTCGGTTGAAGCACCCAAAAAAACACGAGGCAACCTTGAGAAAAGAAGATTAGGAAAGGACTTCCTATTACCTGGTCGAAAAGGAGAACGTTTTGCCCCTCCCCTGATGAGTTCCTTCAACATAGCACAATCGCGACAATCCGATCTGCCTGCTGGGCATTCAGACAAGTCGCCGATTTCCCGGACTCGTCGTAGTAAAGACGAATGGTTTCAGTCTCCAATTCGAACTGCTTAAGCTTGGGTGAAAATTCGAGAAAGAACCGATCATTTTTGATCAAAAAATCCGGATCAGCCCCTTCCAACTCAGTCACTGGTTCATAATAGAGCAACCCCAAGCGGGACGCCTGTCCCAGACCGATATTCTGGGCGATCAACGCATAAGCATTCAGTTGCGCGTGGTACATCGGGGCAAGAACATCCTGCGCATCACTAAAGCAGGCTGTTTTGTAGTCGAAGATTGAAAGCCCCTTTTTCGGATGTCGCAATATTTCATCCGGGACTCCGGTGAGTCGAATGTTAGTCTCTTCGTCAAAGATCTGGAATTTTGACCATCCCGGAACTTTGAGAGGCAAGCCGTGTTCCGTGCGGAGGCCTTCTCATGCGTTTGAGGCGCACCTTCGTTGAGGTCACGAAGCAATCGCTGAAATTCCTTGTTGTTGGCCAGTTCTCGTGCGGCTAATTCGCGGAGGCGGTCCACGGTTTTCGGTGGGAGTTGAAGCGAAGTCGGCACGGAATTGAAGAATTCACGATCGGATTTGTCGACGGGTTCGCTGAATTGCAGCTCGATAACGTACGTGGAAATTTCTGGCGACCGTGCATCACCCGAACCGGCGTGTTCGCGAGAGAGACGCGCCATGACTTCTCGGAACAATTCCAGTGTCTCGAACGAATAGTGACTTACGGAAACCTGGCCGACTGAGCCGACGATTGCTCCCAAGCCGAGATAGCGTTCCTTCGAATCCCAGCCGTAATCCGATTCGGTGTGCGCATCAACAACAATGATTGCGACGCGTCTAGGGAGTTTAGCCGGCACGCTCGGTAGTTCGGCGAACTGTTCGCGAGCGATTGCCCGATCCAGCGCACCGCGAAGTCCGAGATTGTCGGACAAGCCGCCATCGAGCAGGTGGACGAAATGCCGGTGTTCGTCCGTGTAAGACTCAGCTTGTGTTGCCACAAATTTCATACGGCTTGAAGCAGCAGGGTCGTCCAGGATGGGTTTGGTCCAGTTCGGCTCCGACGGTGGACAGCCAGCGGAATAATTTTTCAGTACGACCGGTGTCAGATACACCGGGAAGGCTGACGAGGCGGCCACAGCTCTTGAAATTGGAAACTGCGACAAATCCGATCGCAACAAGTCAAATTCGTCCTGCGTGAACTCGAAGCGTGCTCCCGAAGCGATGTCAGTGGCGTTTAGGTTCAGGAACGGGCGGTGAGGGTTAGTTTCCAAATCACCGAAAGTCGCGCCTTTGAAGAGAAGATGGTCATAATATTCAGCGGCGAGATCGCTCCGGTCAAACTTCGGCGAAGCCAATCGGATTTCGTTCCACGGTGCAAGAAGTTGAAGCAGCAGACCTGTCTGCACATGCTTCTTTAGAAAACGCGGCTCAAAATCTTCAAAGATTCGGTCGCCCCATAGTGCGTAGTACGCGGCGGTAAAACTTCCGCCAGAAACCGAGGAGATGAGACTGACGTCGTCCAGAAGAGGATGC
>DASZPR010000646.1:0-4122 GCA_035550235.1 Verrucomicrobiia bacterium
CAAGAAAGATAATTTCTGGATGATGGGCGACACCGGTCCGTGCGGGCCGTGCAGTGAATTGCACGTGGACCTCACGCCGGAAGGCGATACGCAGGGAAGCCTCGTGAACAAAGGCGATTCGCGCTGCATCGAAATTTGGAATCTCGTTTTTATCCAATTCAACGCGAACCCAGATGGCACGTTCTCACCACTGCCGGCGAAGCACGTGGACACCGGCATGGGTTTCGAACGCGTCACCAGCATCATTCAAGGCACCAAAGGCCTGAAAGATTTTGCGCACGCAAAAATCTCAAACTACGAAACCGATATTTTCCGCCCCATCTTCGACGCGCTGGAAAAACTGAGCGGAAAGAAATATACGAGCACCCTCCCCGGGAGCGCCGGCGTCTCGCCAGCGAGTGCGCCCGATGCCCCGCTTAAAACCAGCGGCGAAGCCCCCAGCGACATCATTGAAATCGAAAAAGGGGACCTCCCGGAACCGACTCGCGTGGAAAAGCAGGCCCCGGCCGCGGAGCAAGTTGCCATCGATATTGCGTTCCGCGTGATCGCGGATCATATCCGCACGCTGAGCTTTGCCATTGCGGATGGCATCCAGCCGGGCAACAACGATCGCAATTACGTTTTGCGCCGCATCCTGCGCCGCGCCGTGCGTTATGGCCGCACGCTTGGATTCCGTGAGCCGTTTTTTTATAAGCTGGTCGACGTTCTGGCGGAAACGATGGGGGGAGTCTTTCCCGAAATCCGTGCGAAGAAAAAAGAAGTGCAAGGAGTCATTCAACGTGAGGAGGAGGCGTTCAACAAGACATTGGATAACGGAATTGAACGATTTTACGCACTTTTAACATTAGCGATCCATTTTCAATTGATGCCTGTTGCTGGTGGCAAACGATATGATGTGGTATGGAAAAATTTGGAGGCTGGTCAAGTAGGTCCAAAGGAAAAGCCTTACTTCAAAGTCGATTTAGAAAGAAATTTTCTGCCGGTTCTTAAGGAGCATGGACTGACAAATCCTTTTTTTCCTGGGGCTGCGGCATTTGAACTCTATGACACTTATGGATTTCCTCTTGACCTTACGGAATTGATGGCCCGCGAAATTGGGCTGACGGTCGACAAAGAAGGCTTCAATAAATTGATGGAAGAGCAGAAAGCTCGCGCTCGTGCCGCACAGAAAAAAGAGGTAATAACGATTAATACGCAGAGTACCGATTTCGAAACACGATTTGTCGGTTATGAGAACACCGAGTCAAAAGCACACATTCTTTCAGTAATGCCTTACAAAGATAAAGACGGTGTTGTGGTGGATGTGTCTCCGTTCTACGCAGAAATGGGCGGCCAGGTTGGAGACAGTGGCTGGATTGTTGATTCGCTTGGAAATCGTCTTTTGGTTAAAAACACGATTAAAGCTAACAAAGCTTTTGTCTTATCAACTGATGCCGGAGCTCCGAATGTAGGTGAGGAAGTCACTTTGCACGTGGACCGTTCCCGCCGCAACGCCATCCAACGCCATCACACCGTCACCCACTTACTGCACTGGGCGTTGCATGAAGTCGTGAGCAAGGAAGCTTCGCAGAAAGGCTCGTTTGTCGGGCCGGATAAATTGACGTTTGATTTTAATAGCGCGCCGCTCACGCCGCAGCAGGTCGCGGATATTGAGAAGCTCGTCAATGAACGCATTTTGGAAAACGTTGGCGTTTCCTGGACCGAAGTTCCTTACGCGGAAGTGAAATCGCGCAAGGACGTGATGCAATTTTTCGGCGATAAATACGGCGATACCGTGCGCGTCGTGCAGATTGGCGGGCACGCGAATAAACTCGACGGTTATTCCATGGAACTTTGCGGCGGCACGCACACGCGCGCGACGGGTGAGATCGGATTGTTCCGTATTCTCAGCGAGAGCGCCACCGCGGCGGGCGTGCGGCGCATCGAAGCGGTTGCGGGGCTTGAAGCTTATCGTAAGGCGACGGACGAGGTTGCGCTCATCAAAAATTTGGCGGGCAAAATCAACGCACCGGTGCATGAATTGGACAAAAAAATCGATGCGTTGCTGGCGCATCAAAAAGAACTGGAAAAGTCCTTGCGGACGGCCACGATGCGCGAAGCGTCAAATGCTGCAAGTCGTTTGCTGGAAGAAATTCAAACCGTCAACGGTGTCCCCGCGATCATTCACAATCTTGGCGGCGTGGATGGCGATTTCTTACAAGCCGTGGCCGATTCGCTGAAAGGCCGGTTCAAGGGCGTGATTGTTTTGGGTGGCGGGCCGAGTCGCGAGAGCGTGGCGTTGGTTGCGGCGGTCACACCGGAATACACGGCCAAAATTCAGGCCGGAAAAATCATCCAGCAAATCGCGCCCATCGTCGGCGGCAAAGGCGGTGGCAAACCCGATAACGCGCGCGGTGGTGGCAAAGACGCAAGCAAGCTGGACGAGGCGCTGGTGAAAGCAAAGAGCTTGATTGGCTAAACGGAGGTAATAGAGAGGATCTCCCTGGCAAGTCCTTTCCCTTCAGAAAACATGAAATTGCAATTTGACCCTATCGGTGGGCGTTGCTAGCTTTCCGGCCCCGCTTTAGCGGGACTTATGAGACATACGATTTCGGTGCTGGTGGAAAATAAGTTTGGCGTGCTGACGCGCGTGGCTGGATTATTCAGCGGCCGCGGTTATAACATCGACACGCTGAATGTCGGGCCGACGCACGATGCGACGGCGTCGCGCATGACCATTATCACGCACGGCGACGAAGCGACAATCGAGCAGATCGTCAAGCAATTGAAAAAGTTGCCGGATGTGATCAACGTGCAGGATTTTCACCAAGGCGAATACGTGGACCGCGAACTGGTACTCGTGAAAGTGGGAGTGGATTCCAAGACCCGCGCCGAGGTAATGCAGATCACGGATATTTTTCGCGCCAAGATTGTGGACGTGCAGCCGAAGAGTTTGACGATTGAAATTACCGGCGACGGAAGCAAGATTGAGAAGTTTCTCAACCTGATGAAAGCTTTCGGGGTGATGGATTTGACCCGCACCGGCAGCGTGGCTATGCCCAGGAAGTAAAACGAGTTTAAGAGTTAATGAATTTGAGAGTTGATGAGTTGAGTTAGTTGGACCAAAAATTTAAATAACATGCCTGCAAAAGTGTATACGGATAAGGACGCTGATCTCAGCGTGTTGAAAAATAAAACCCTCGCCGTGCTCGGCTTCGGCTCACAAGGCCATGCTCACGCGCTGAACCTGAAGGAAAGCGGCCTTAAGGTCATCATCGGCCTTTACGAAGGCAGCAAGTCCATCGCGGTCGCGAAGGAAAAAGGATTTGAAGTTGTTACCACCGCCGAGGCAGTGAAGCGAGCAGACGTGATTTTTGTGGCGTTGCCTGACACGAAGCAGGCGAGCGCCTACGAGAAGGACATCAAGCCGAATTTGAGCAAGGGCAAGACGCTGTTGTTCTCGCACGGTTTCTCGATTCATTTCAAGACCATCGTTCCGCCAAAGAATGTGGACGTGATTCTCGTCGCGCCGAAAGGCCCCGGGCACATCGTGCGCCGCCAATATGTGGAAGGCAAAGGCGTACCGGCGTTGATCGCGATTTATCAGAACGCCAGCGGCAAGGCGAAAAAGACGGCGTTGGCGTGGGCCAAAGGCATCGGCGGCACGCGTGCGGGCGTCATCCAAACGACGTTTAAGGAAGAGACCGAGACGGATTTGTTCGGCGAGCAAACGGTGTTGTGCGGCGGCGCGAGCGCGCTGATCCAGGCCGGATACGAGACGCTGGTCGAAGCCGGTTATCAGCCGGAGATGGCTTACTTCGAGTGCTTGCATGAGTTGAAGTTAATCGTCGACTTGATGAATGAAGCGGGCATCAGCGGCATGCGTTTTTCGATTTCGGAAACCGCGAAGTGGGGCGATGTCAGCGTGGGCCCCAAGATCGTCGATGCGAGCGTGAAAAAGCGCATGAAGGCTGCGTTGAAGGACATTCAGTCCGGCAAATTTGCCAAGGGCTGGATCGCCGAATACAAGGGCGGCTACAAGAAATACAATGCGCTGCTCAAGAAGGGCGAGAATCATTCGATCGAAAAAGTGGGCGCGCGGCTCCGCGGCTTGATGCCGTGGATGAAGAAGCGCTCCATCAA
>DASZPR010000647.1:0-1590 GCA_035550235.1 Verrucomicrobiia bacterium
ACCAATCTCGGCCGCATGTATCAAACGGGAACCGGCGTGCAGAAAGACCTGCTTGAAGCGTACAAATGGTTCGTGCTTGGCGCGCAAAATGGCGACGGCGTGGCCAACCATTATCAGTTGGAATTGGAAGGCGATAATCCAACGGGCAAACCGCTCATTTCTCCGGAGCAAATTGCCACGGCTCGCCGCATGGCGCATGACTGGAGCAAAACCCATCAAGAGCAGCAACAGGCGGAAAAATAACAGTCAGGATAGGAACAACGCGGGGATGCGTTGCTCCATCGAAAATTTTTACGGCAGGGCGTTTTGCGATGCTGCCAGCGATGCCGCGGCCATCCGTGCCCGGTATTCGTAGGCCTGGTAAGCCCGCAGGCCGATCATGCCCTTTAACTGACTGTCGGCATCGGCCTGCGCTTTTTTCCAGCGCTCGCGATAAGCCGGATCAGCAGGGTCCGCTTGCGAACCCAGTTCTTTAAGGAATCGTTGCCGGACGATCGCAATGGTGGAGAGAATGTTGGTGTCCACGCCGGCCATTGCCGGGTCCACATTTTGAAAAACCAGAGGCATTTTCACCGCGGTGTCCGTTGGACCGCGAGAGGGCCGCGTGGAAGAGGCAACAGCATTCGTCGTGGCAGCCTCGTTCGGGGCGGGTTGGGTTCCCAGCAACGACGCGATAAATGCGTCTTCGCCTCGTTTTAATTCCAGCAACGCATGTTCGAGGGACACGCGCGGTTCCTTTTGCCTCAACTCATCGCGCTTCGAAGCATAAAAGGCCTCGTCCACGTCTGCGGTAACAATGTCGCGAATGGTCTGCTCCGGGCATCCGACCCCGCGTAAATTCGCCACGTAAGTCGGATAATCCGCCGCTTCCAACTGGCTCCAGTGGAAGGGCCCGCGTTGGGGAACGACGACATTCGAGGACACGACCGCTATCGGTTCGCTCAAAGCGGCAGCGGTGGCAGGGACACTCGGCGGCGGCGGTGGATTGTTCGCGCGACGATTCGTTAGCAACGCGACCACGACACCGGCCAAAACCACATTCATCAAAATTGAAATTCCCGTCAGCGTTTTCATCAGTTGATACAATTAAAGTTTTAGGAAATGAACGGCCTCAGGCGAAGGTCGCCGAGAGATGAAAAATTCAAACTTGCTTTTGCAATGCGGGCGCCCTTCGCCTGAGATCCCGTGCCCAATCCGGGATTCCAACTAAATTGCCGGCGCGGACTTCCATCCACGCCGGCAAGATGTCAGCCAAGAACTGGAGGCTTCTTAGTTGTGGGCCGGATCCGTTTCCGGATTGTTCTTCGTGCAGTGCATGTTGGCCAGCGGGATCGCATTCTGGCCATCCAGGTGGGCCGGAATGGAGGCAGCCATCAGGTTGTAAACCGACTGCGCTTCCGTGCCGGCAATGTTGGACGTGTAGATGTACTCATTGCCCCAGAAGGTGTAGGTGCCTTCTTCGATATTCGCCACGCTCCAAGCCACGCCGTTATAGGTGAGCTCATGCGCGGGAGTGGCCAAGGTGAGGGCCGTCTTCGCGTCGTTGAAGCCCAAGTAGGCGATGGCGGAGTAACCGGTCACACCATTCCA
>DASZPR010000648.1:0-5886 GCA_035550235.1 Verrucomicrobiia bacterium
ATTGGCAAAGCCTTTCACATGATTGTCGACTGCGACAAAATGATCGGCCGCGACTTTGAAAAAGGATTGGCGAGCCTGAATTCGGCCTGCCAGGCGATGGTGAAAAACTAAAACAAATTTTGAAAGGGATAATATGAGCGCAACAATTGAACCAATGGAAAAGAATTGCGGCTGCGACCGGGAATTGTTCACGTCACGCATTCTCAACGCCCCGCGCGAACGCGTGTTTGGCGCTATCAGCGATCCCGTCCAGCTCGCTATCTGGTGGGGGCCCAAAGGATTTACCAACACATTCCAGGAATTTGATTTTCGCGCCGGCGGCACCTGGCAATTCGTGATGCACGGTCCGGACGGAAAAAATTATCAGAACAAACACACGTTCGCCGAAATCGTGAAACCAGAACGGGTCGTCTTCCATCATCTATCCAGCCCGCGCTTCCAATTGACCGTCACGTTTGACGATGCCGGTGCCGGCAAAACAAAAATTACCTGGCGCCAGCGATTCGAGACCGCGGAGGAATGCGCGCGCATTGCCGCCTACGCCGTCGCTGGGAATGAGCAAAACCTCGACCGCCTCGAAGCGCACCTCGCGAAAGCGTCCGCCCCTCGTCCATTCACCATTTCGCGCACATTCGATGCGCCGCGCGAACTCATTTGGAAAGCCTGGTCGGAGCGCTGGCGCCTTATGGAATGGTTCGGCCCGAAAGGTTTCAAGATGCCCGCCGCCAAATTGGATTTCCGCCCCGGCGGCAGTTTCCATTACTGCCTGGCGTCGCCGGACGGCCACGAAATGTGGGGCAAGTTCGTCTATCGCGAAATTGTCCCGATGGAAAAAATCGTCCTCGTGAGTTCATTTTCCGACGAGGCCGCCGAGATCACTCGCCATCCAATGAGCGCCACCTGGCCGCTCGAAACGCTCTCGACCTTCACGTTGACGGAAGAAAATGGCCGCTCAACAGCAACAATCCATTGGGTGCCTCTGAATGCGACCGAAGAGGAAATCAACACCTTCAACGCTGCTCACGAAGGCATGAAACAAGGCTGGACCGGCACCTTCGATCAACTGGACGCGTATCTGGCCAAGGCGGCCAAATAAACCGCGCCAGCGTCCCGGGCTGCGCTGCCCTCTGCCGCTTTCCCGCTGGCCTGATACAACAGAAGCATAGTGCAAAAATCACGCGATTTCTCAGGTTCATCGACAACGCGAAGAGACATAACAAACCTACGGTGCTAATGTGAAAATACAAAAAATAACCCCCTTCCTCTGGTTCGACGGCAACGCTGAAGAAGCCGCGAAGTTCTACACTTCCGTTTTCAAAAAATCCAAAATCCGCGCCATCACACGCTACCCCGAGTCCGCCGCAAAATGCAGCGGCCAGCCCAAGGATTCGGTAATGACCGTGGAATTCGACCTCGAGGGACAACGATTCACCGCGTTGAATGGTGGGCCCAATTTTAAATTCACTGAAGCGATTTCGTTTGTCGTCCGTTGCAAGACGCAGGCGGAGTTGGATTACTATTGGAAAAAGCTCTCTAGTGGTGGCGGCAAGGAAGTGGCCTGCGGCTGGTTGCGGGACAAATTCGGCGTCGCCTGGCAGATTGTTCCGGAAGGCCTCATGGAAATAATATTGGCAAATAAAGATGCGGAGCGCGTCGATCGCGTCATGGCCGCCGTCATGCAAATGACCAAGCTCGACATCAAAAAATTGAAAGCCGCCTACGCTGGCAAAAAGAAATAGATTACAAATAGATTTTCCGCCATAAAAACGAAGCAACCAAACAATAAATCGAGGAAACCATGAGCAAAGTAAGAGTGTTGGTCGGCACCAAAAAAGGCGCGTTCATCCTCACCTCGGATGGCAAACGCAAAAACTGGGACGTCAGCGGCCCGCATTTTGCCGGCTGGGAAATTTATCACGTCAAAGGCTCGGCGGCGGACCCAAACCGGATCTTCGCCTCGCAAAGCAGCGGTTGGTTTGGCCAGATCATTCAACGCTCCGATGACGGCGGCAAAACCTGGACGCCGCCCGGCAGCAATCCCGAGGATTTGAAAGGCCCCGAAGGTTTTCCCAAAGGCGAAAGCAATAAATTCGTCTATGACGGCGCTGTCGGCACGCACATGTGGTATGACGGCACGCAACATCCCTGGGAGTTCAAACGCATCTGGCACCTGGAACCTTCGCTGACGGATCCCGACACCGTTTACGCTGGCGCGGAGGACGCCGCAATTTTCAAAACCACTGATGGCGGCAAGACCTGGAAGGAACTTCCCGGCCTGCGCGCGGCCAAAGGAAATCTTTGGCAACCCGGCGCCGGCGGCATGGCCGTGCACACCATTCTGCTCGACCGCAACAACTCCAATCGCATGTTCGTCGCCATCTCCGCTGCCGGCGCGTTCCGTACCGATGACGGCGGCAAAACCTGGAAGCCCATCAACAAGGGATTGAAATCGCCCTACCAGCTTCCCGATCCGGACGCCGAAGTCGGCCATTGCGTGCATCGCATCGCCATGCATCCCTCGCGGCCCGACGTGTTGTTCATGCAAAAACATTGGGACGTCATGCGCACCGACAATGCCGGGGATCTGTGGAATGACATCGGCGGAAATCTGCCGACCGATTTCGGTTTCCCCATCGACATTCACGCACACGAGCCGAACACCGTTTACGTCGTGCCGATCAAGAGCGATTCCGAGCACTACCCGCTCGATGGCAAATTGCGCGTCTATCGCAGCCGCTCGGGCGGCAACGATTGGGAAGCGCTCACCAAAGGATTGCCGCAAAAAGATTGCTACGTGAACGTCCTCCGCGACGCCATGTGCGTCGACTCCCTGGACGAGTGCGGCATTTATTTCGGCACCACCGGCGGCCAGGTCTACGGCTCGGCGGATAGCGGCGACACGTGGGAACCCATCGTGCGCGACCTGCCTTCAGTCCTGTCGGTCGAAGTGCAAACGTTGAAGTAATGCGAGTCGCACTTCCATATCATTTGCGGAATCTCGCGCGCGTTCAGGGCGAAGAAGTGGAACTCAATGTTCCCGCGCCTGCAACCATCGCCGCGGTCCTGGACGCGCTGGAAGCACAATATCCCATGTTGCGCGGCACCGTGCGCGACCACGGCACCATGAAGCGCCGCCCATTCATCCGCTTCTTCGCGTGCAAAGAAGATCTGTCATTGGAACCGCCGGACACACCATTGCCCGAAGCCGTCGTGAAAGGCGAAGAACCCTTTCTGATCATCGGAGCCATGGCTGGCGGTTGACCCCTGGGAGCGCCGGCGCCTGTCGCGCCGAAGCCTTGGCGAAGGCGGATCTCGGCGGCCAGACGAGAAACAACAATTTAAAATCAGATAAAATCCTATGGACACGAATACTGGAACTCAAATCACGCCCAAAAAATCCGTCACTCGTTTTTTCCCGCACATCGCGCGGGTATTGCTCGGTCTGATGTTTCTCTTGTTTGGCCTGAATGGCTTTTTGAATTTCATCCCGGTGCCGAAAGACATCCCGCAAGACATCATCACGGTCAGCATGGCATTGATGAAAGCCGGCTACATGAACGTCGTTTCGGCGGTGGAAATCATCGTCGCGGTCTTGCTGCTGGTGAACCGCTTTGTGCCCCTCGCCTTGACCCTGCTCGCGCCCATTCTCGTCGGCATCCTGACCTTTCACATCGCGATACAGCCGTCGACCATCGGGCCGGGCATCGTTGTCACTCTCCTTGAACTCTTCCTCGCCTACTCATATCGCAAAGCCTTCAGTCCGATGCTCGCCGCCAAGGTGAAGCCGTGCGAAAAATGTTCTGACTAATTCATATCCACCGCGAAGCGGATGTGAATAAAGCGTGAGCAAATTTTTCTTTGGATTCGCCGCTGCCTGAATCACTATTGAAGCATGGCAGCAGAAGAAAGAGTGCTTTGTTTCGAACGCAAACTCCTTGAAGACCTCGGCGTCTTTCAGGGGCTCAGCCTCGACGTCGACAAATATCTCCCGGTCGTCACCGCGTCCGCGAATATCGTTTATCGCAATCGCAGCGAAGCCGAGTTGGATCGTCGTTACAAGCAGCTCATTCCGTATGTGCTTATTATTTGTAACGGCAAAATCCTCCGCTATCGCCGCGGCAAAGGCGGCGGCGAAAAACGATTGCACGGTTTCTATTCCGTCGGCGTGGGCGGCCACATTTCTGAGGAAGATAACGGCCTGTTTGCCAAAGCGGTTGGTTATCACGACAGCATGCGCCGCGAATTGATGGAAGAAGTCGCCATCGAAGGCGCGAAAGACGTCGCCGTGGCCCTTATCAATGACGATAGCAGCGACGTCGGCTACGTTCATTTCGGCGTCGTGCACGTGCTGGAGGTGAACAGTGAAGAGGCCGCCAGCAGCCGCGGAATCGTGTCGCCGGAATTTGTCCCCATCGCCGAAGCAACCAAAGACCTCTCCGAATACGAATCATGGTCGCGCTTCTGCCTTGAGCAATTGAATGTGCTCCTCGACAAAGCCGCCGCCGCGGGCCTCGCCGTCGCCACGTAGGACAGGCGTCCTGCCTGTCTCCAATATTTCCGCCTCGGAGCGCCGAGTTGCACTCGGCTGTGCGCGGTCACAATCACTCGTGTGAATAGTTGAGCCGGGCGCAAACTCACCTTTTCCTCGCGCGTTTTTCCGTTCTGCGTATAGTTCGGTCGAGTGAACCCGTCCGAAGCGAACGAACAACCGCGAGAAGTCTCGCAGATCGTTGAGCATCTCTTCCGCCACGAAGGCGCGAAGATGGTCGCCATGCTTACCGGCATCTTCGGTGTGGAACATCTGCAACTCGCCGAAGACGTCGTGCAGGAAGCGCTCGCCCGCGCGATCCAGACCTGGCCGTTCCACGGCGTCCCGCAAAATCCCTCCGCGTGGATCATGCGCGCCTCGCGCAACCTCGCGCTCGACGTCGTCCGCCGCCAAAAAACGTTTCGCGACAAGGAAGCGGAAATCGTCCGCATCATGGATCGCCCCGAAGCGTCGCCGGACGAGACCGTCGTGCTCGACCGCGAAATCGCCGACGACCGCTTGCGCATGATGTTCGTCTGCTGCCACCCGGTCGTGCCCGCCGAAGCACAAGTCGCGCTCGCGTTGAACACGCTTTGCGGATTCGGCGTCACGGAAATCAGCCGCGCGTTTCTCACCACGGACGCCGCCATCGCCAAACGATTGACTCGTGCCAAACAAAAAATCCGCGAGGAAAAAATTCCTTTCGAGATTCCCGTCGGCGACGAGTTGTCTCGTCGATTGCCAGTCGTGCTCAATTCGCTCTACCTTTTGTTCAACGAAGGCTACAAAGCCTCCAGCGGCGAAAAGCTCGTGCGCGAGGAAATTTGCCAGGAAGCCATCCGCCTCATGGGATTGCTCGCGGAGAATCCCGCCGGCAATCGGCCCGAAACCCACGCGCTGCTCGCCTTGATGCTTCTGAATGCCGCCCGTTTCCCCGCGCGCGTGGACGACGAAGGCAATCTGCTCCGCCTCCAGGAACAGGACCGCGCCAAATGGGACCAGGCACTCATCGCGCGCGGCATGTTTCACTTCGCGCAATCCGCCGCGGGCGAAGTCCTGACCGAATATCATCTCCAGGCCGGTATCGCTGCCATGCATTGCGCCGCGAAGGACTATGAATCCACCGACTGGCCGCAAATCCTCTCGATGTATGACCGTTTGAGCGAACTCGATAATTCTCCCGTCGTCGCATTGAATCGCGCCATCGTCGTCGCCAACATCCGCGGCCCGCAAGCCGGCCTGGATGCCATCGCCGCGATTTCGGACGCCGACAAATTGAAATCATATTACCTTTTCTACGCCGCGCTCGGCGAATTCGAGGAGCAATTGAACCATCGCGAAGCGGCGGCTGCGCACTT
>DASZPR010000649.1:0-8363 GCA_035550235.1 Verrucomicrobiia bacterium
CCATAATAACTCGATTCCGTGAGTCGCCTCTTATTTAAGGAGGCATTGATTTTGCGCGACGTCCTTGCCGCGGGTGCACATTTAAGGGCAGTGCACCGTTTCTTCCCGCCGGTTGTTTCAGGCTGCCGGCCGCCTATCCCACTTCCGCGGGATGCCATGTAATCGGAGAAGTGCGGGGGGACTTGAGAGCGAAAGGAAAAAAAGCGGGAAGAAAATTTTCGGGGAAAATGAAAAAAAAGCTAAAGTGCGGGAAGGAGATTCGTGGGGAATCGATTTGTTCCAAAGGAACAATCGAGAATAGCCCGGCGTTTTAACGCCGGGTTAGCAAGCACAACTGACAAGTCCCGAAGGGACGATTGAGATGAATCGAGCGGAAAGTTGGAACAGAAAATTCAGCCGTCCCTGCGGGACTAACATGGATGGCATCCGCTCTTCCCGGCGTTAAAACGCCCGGCTATTCTCGGATGTCCCTTCAGGACATGCGGCAAGACATCAAGCCCAAAGCTTCTTGGGATAATCACCCCGCGCAATGAGTTTACGAATGCCCTCCACCACAAACGTCCGGTCTTCGCGATAGGTCACGCCAAACCAGGCGTCGGTCGTGCGCAGGACTCGGCAACGTTCTTTGCGCGCGCTGACGAGCTCGTTCACGACGAGCGGAATGTAGAGTTCCGATTTTTCCTCCTGCCCGTGGCGTTTCAAAAATTCCACGAGTTGCTCGCGTAGATGCGGGAACAGTCCGGTGGTGAATCCCCACATGTTCATCGAAACAGGTTCATCGCCGGTCAGGCGGTGAACGGCTCCCGCGGCATCGGTGTATTTCGCGCCGTTGCCGTCGCGCTCAATTTTGGTGAGTTCACGCACGCCTTGCAAATAACCATCCGGCCCTACCTGGCACGCGCCGCGCGCAACACTGCCGAATTCCGAAAGCGTGTTGCGCAAGGTGAAACCGACCATGGCGTAATCCGGCGAGCCCGAGCGCAAGTGCTCCGCAAGCACGCGAAACGACGCCGCGCCGTAAAAGTCATCGGCGTTAATGGCGGCGAAGGGTTCGCGAATGACATCCTCGGCCATAAGAATCGCCTGGCCGGTGCCCCAGGGTTTGGTGCGATTCGGCGGCACGGAAAAACCGGCGGGAAGTTTGTTCAGTTCCTGAAAGACGTATTCGACGGGCAAGCGCTTTTCAAATCGCGCGCCAATGGCTTCGCGGAAAGCGCTCTCGATGTCGTGGCGGATCACGAACACAAGCTTGCCGAACCCGGCGCGCATGGCGTCGAAGATGGAATAATCAATAATGGTTTCGCCTTCGGGCCCGACGGGGTCGATTTGTTTCAGGCCGCCATAACGGCTGCCCATGCCGGCCGCCAGAACCAATAATGTGGGTTTCGTCATTTGATATAGTTTGTAAAAATAATTTCTTAAAAGAAATTTCAAAAAGTCGTGCTCCGCGGAATCAAGTGCGGCACGTGCGTTTCGCCTGCGAGTTTTTGTTTCGGGAATTTAAATGGAGACAGGCAGGATGCCTGTCCTACGGTTTTGCCGAGGGCGGCAGCACGGTAACGATGCCCGAAGAATCCGCACCTATCACGGAGGCGCGAAGCGTGTAATGCGCGTCGGGAATCGGTTGCGGGACATTCAACACGTACGCGGCCTTGGTAGGATTACGCGCTGCGAAGCCGTTGTGAACGTCTTCGGCAATTTTGGAATTTCCGTGGAACAACGAAACCGCCGTGATGACCAGGCCCGGGCCTTTGGAGTGTTCAAAGGTGACCCGATATTGGCCCGTCGCATTCATTTTGCCGGTCACATCCCATTCGAGATTCGTGCCTGCCTCGTTAGTCGTGAGTTGAGCCGGAGTCCATTCGCCGATTTTCACAGAGAGTTCTTTGCGATACGTGATGCCCAGCACGTCGAAACGTTTTTCGTGGATTTGCAACCGCTGGCTGAAGTCATTGAAATCGCGCCCTGTTTTAGGCGACCAATCCACTTCGGCGAGTGCGCACAGGCGCGGGAACATCATATACTCGACGTGCTGAATGGACGGCACGTATTCCGTCCACAAATTCCCTTGCCCGCCGAGGACGTGCGATTGGAATTTCGTCGGCAGATTCGCCGGAATGGGCTCGAACGAATAGACTTTATCGAGTGGCAGGAATCCGCCGATGCCCGGCGGCTCCATGGCCGTATCGAGGGATTGATAATAATCGAGGTAACAGAATTTGGTGGGGCTCATCACGACATCGTGGCCGTTGGTGGCGGCGAGCATCACCCCGCCCTGCCAATCCATCACCGCGGCATTCGACGGCAGCGGGCTGTCGGCGATTTCCGTCCAACCGATCATGACCTTGCCGTGCGCGCTGACAAATTTCCCGATTTGGCCGGTGAACCAGCCTTGCAAATCATCGAGCGTTTTTAAATTTTCCGCTTTCATCCGCGCCAGGCATTCGGGCGATTGCCCCCATGTCGCTTTCTTCACCGCGGCATTCACTTCATCTCCGCCGACGTGAATATATTTGCCGGGAAATAAATCGAAGACTTCCAACAGCACGTTGTCGAGGAATGTGAATACTTCGTCTTTGCCGACGCAAAACACGCCTTTGTTCACACCGGCGTTCGCGCTCGTGCTGTATTTGCCGCCGTCGCAACTCAACTCCGGGTAAGCGGCTAGTGCGGCGATGGCGTGACCGGGCATTTCGATTTCCGGAACGACGGTGATATGCCGCGAAGCCGCATAAGCCACAATTTCACGCACGTCGTCCTGCGAATAAAATCCACCGTAACGGCCATCGGGACCGAAATCCGTCGGGGGCGCGACATCCCACGCGGGATGCACGTGGTTCACGAAGCGCTTGCCGTCTTCGTCGCCGGGCGGAGTCATCATGCTTTTTTCCCGCCAGGCACCGATCTCGGTGAGCTTGGGATATTTTTTGATTTCAATGCGCCAACCCTGATCATCCGTGAGATGCCAATGGAAGGTGTTTAATTTGTGAAGCGCCATTTCATCGAGCACTCGTTTGACTTCATCCTTGGAAAAGAAATGGCGGCTGCAATCGAGCATGAACCCGCGCCACGGGAAACGGGGCTGGTCCTCGATTCGCACCGCGAATGGAATTTCCCAGGCGATATTTTTGACGACATTGGTGGAGAAGATTTGCGGTGGAAATAATTGCAACAACGTTTGCACGCCGTAAAACGCCCCGGCCTGAGTGCGGGCCACAATTAGGACATGGCCGGGCTGTTCGTCGATTCCGGCAGCGGAGGCATGAGGCTGAACGTCTAATTTATAACCTTCCGCATCCAACGAGGGACTGGCTCCCTGGGTTGTGATCTGGATGCTGTCCAACCCCGCTTCATCGTTGGTCTGAATCGGGAAAGGATAACCCGTGGAAGCACGGAGCCGGGCAGCGAGATAAGCCCCGGTCTCAGCCGAGGGACCGTCTACGACAATCCGAGTGGCCGGACCGAGTTTGAATCGGCCTTCACTTATCTCCATTTTTTGCGGCATCGGAATGAGGGAGGGTTTGACCGGCTCCGCGGCAACGGCCGTCGTGGCGGATAAAACGCAGACGAAGATAGGGATCCAATGCGCTCTCATGTTCTCTCAATTTGCCCGGCGAAGCGGAAATGCGAAAGGCTGAATTCATCCCCACACCGTTTCGGGAGGCAAATCGTGGAGGACGGTAAGCCACTTCCATGAATTCAGCTTATTTTGCCCTGTCGTATTGAAATTTTCCGCTTATGAAGCCACTGACCATCTATTGTTTTTAGAGCGGCAAGACGCCCGGGATGGGCTTCCACTCAAGAGGGGTAAAGCGGCGAAGCAAAAAGCGGGATTTTTTCCGGCGCGCGGAGGCATTTGCGAAATTGTTTTCTTTTCTAGAAAATATGAGAGCCGCCTGCCGAATGGCCCCTGCCCGGCATAAGGGATTCCCCTATCCCCTATGTACCCGCACCGCATTTTTGAATCGGGGACGCCCCCAATTGTTGGTTTTAAAGGCTTGCCCTAATTTGCTCCCATGCAAACAACATTGGTAAGGCAAGAAACGGTAAGCAGGACAGATGCTCCCGAAGCCCGCCGCGAAGCGTCTCCCTTCAGCAATGAACCCCACTTAAGCGAGATGCCGGCGAAACGCGACCCGGCGTTTAAACCCAAGAACCCATTCGCCGCTCCCGGCAGCGGGAATGGAAATGGCAACAACCGCGCCTTGGTCGAGGCGATGGTTAATTCCAAGATTTACCAGGATTACGAGAAAGCGTTCAGCGAGGCGACCGGGATGCCGGTGGCCCTCCGCCCGGTGGAATCGTGGCAGCTCCCCCACCACGGCAAACGCAACGAGAACCACTTCTGCCAATTGATGTCCCAAAAGAGCCGCGCGTGCAGTGCTTGTTTGCAGGTGCAGGAGGCCTTGTCACGGGGCGCGACGACCGAGGCCCAGACGATTACCTGCCCCGTGGGCATGTGCGACACCGCGGTGCCCGTGCTCCTGGGAGATCGGCTCATCGGCTTCCTCCAGACCGGCCAGGTATTTCGCAAGAAACCCACGGCGGGCCAATTCGATCGCACTGCCAAACTGGCCGACGAATGGGGCCTGGGCATCGAACGCAATAAGCTCGAGGAAGCCTATTTTGAAACCAAGGTCGTCTCGAACAAGCAGCACGATTCCGTCGTGAAACTGCTCAGCATTTTCGCCCAGCATCTCTCCATGTTGAGCAACCAGGTCGTGGTACAGCACGAAAACTCCGAACCGCCGGTGATTATCCGCGCAAAGGAATACATCCATGAGCATCAGACCGAGGAACTTTCGCTCGGCCAGGTGGCGAAGGCGGTCAACACCAGCACTTTCTACTTCTGCAAGATGTTCAAGAAGGTGACCGGAATCAATTTCACCGACTACCTGTCACGCGTGCGGATCGAGAAATCGAAGAACCTCCTGCTCAATCCGAATTTGCGGGTGAGCGAGATTGCGTTTGAAGTCGGTTTCCAGTCGTTGACACATTTTAACCGGGTTTTCAAAAAAATCCTCGGCCAATCGCCCACGGAATACCGGGCGCAGTTATTGGGGCACTGAAGAAGATTTGGCTGTGGCAACACAGTCAGAACCCCACACCACCACTCCGATCCCTCTCCCATTCGTGGGAGAGGGGTCATCCCCGGCGCCGGACGGACCGGGCAAAAAACAATTTTACATTAACCGAGCGGTGCAATTCTGTTGGAATAGCCCACGTTTTTCGGGATATTGATTTTGATGAAGCCAATCGATCCCGAGAAAATGTCCCGGGAGGAATTAATTGCACGGCTCAAGGCGGTGGAATCAGCGCGCGTCACCATCAGCGCGGATCACGCCAAAGAATTGAGCACACAACAAGCGCTGGCCCAGGCGGCTGTAAAAGACCGCGAGGAACGCCTCCGCGCGATCCTCGAAACCGCCGTCGAGGGAATTATTACCATCGACGAGCATGGCATCATCGAATCGGTGAATGCCGCGGCGGAGCGCATTTTCGGCTACTCATCCGCTGAAATCATCGGCAAAAACGTAAGTCTGCTGATGCCCTCCCCTCATCGTGAAGCGCATGACGGTTATCTCGATAATTACTTGCGGACCGGCCACGCAAAAATCATCGGCATCGGGCGCGAAGTGGCGGGGCGGCGAAAGGACGGCACGATTTTTCCGATGGATTTGTCGGTGAGCGAAGTGAAACTGGCCGCGCGCCGGGTATTCACCGGGTTCATTCGCGACATCACGGAACGCAAGCAGCTCGAAAAGGAAATCCTGGAAATCAGCGATCGCGAGCAGCGCCGCATCGGGCAGGATTTGCACGATGGCTTGTGCCAGCACCTCGCGGGAATCGAATTGATGAGCCAGGTCCTCGCGCAGAAGCTCACGACCAAATCCAAAGCCCACGCCAAGCAGGTCAGCGAAATCGCCAGCCACGTCCGCGATGCCATCAGCCACACCCGTTCGCTCGCGCGCGGCCTTTCACCGGTGACGATTGAGTCGGAAGGATTGATGTCGGCCCTGCATGAATTGGCGACGAACACCGAAAAAATCTTCCATGTTCAATGCCGTTGTGATTTTGACGAACCGGTCGCCATTCATGATCATGCCCTGGCCACGCACTTGTTTCGCATCGCGCAGGAGGCGGTCTCCAACGCCATAAAACATGGAAAAGCGAAGCTGATTGTGATTAAACTGCGGAAAACCCGGGGCCGTGTCGTATTGGAGATTGACGACAATGGCAGCGGGCTTCGCAAAAATTCAACGAATCACAAAGGGATGGGGTTGCGCATTATGCAGTCGCGCGCCAGCATGATCGGAGGCACCATGGCCATCGAACCGAATCGCGATGGAGGAGTGAGTGTGATTTGCGCCATTCCCGAAGACCGCGTGGTTCTAAAACATTGAACGACCCATGCCCGCGAAATCTAAAAGCGCCGCCAAACGCGTCCTGATTGTCGACGATCACCCGATGATGCGCCAGGGGTTGGCGCAGTTGATCGATAACGAGCCTGATCTGAAGGTGGTGGCCGAGGCGGATACCGGAGGCCAGGGACTCGACATCGTGGTGAAGGAGAAACTGGACCTGGCATTGATTGATATTTCGTTGCCGGACAAGAACGGCCTGGAACTCATCAAGGATCTGCGCGCGGTGAAACCCGAGTTGCCCATACTCATCGTTTCGATGCACGACGAGGCGCTCTATGCCGAGCGCGTGCTGCGCGCGGGCGCTCGCGGCTACATCATGAAACAGGAGGGCGGGAAGAAACTGCTGCAGGCGATTCGCCAGGTGCTGACCGGGCAAATTTACGTGAGCGAAAAAATGTCCGCGCGCATTCTCGAGAATTTCTCGGGAAACCGCCTGGGCCAATCGGCATCGCCGGTGGCGCGGTTGTCCGACCGCGAATTTGAGGTGTTCCAATTGATCGGCCAGGGCAAAGGCACGAAAGAGATTGCACAGCATTTGAATCTCAGCGTCAAAACCGTGGAAGTGCATCGCGCAAAAATCAAAGAAAAGCTTAGTTTGCAGACTGCCACCGATCTCGTGCGCTACGCCGTGCGCTGGGCGGAGTCGCAAGGGGCGATGTGAATAGCGAATGACAAATGCCGGACGGTCCACGCGACCCATTCGGCATTTGTCACTCGTCATTCACAAAATGACTTCCGCACTCCGAGCCCCACTCTTTCCGCACCGCGCTTGACCCGTACGCGCTCGCTGCTACACTGCGAATTAATTCAATGAGATTTCTTTGCACGATTTTGGTGGGAGCGATTTTGACCGGCTTCGGTTTTCGGACAAACGCCGAACTGGTGGACGGCATCGACTCCATCGTTCACGATTCCATCATCACCTTCCAGGAGGTGAACGACGCGAGCGACCGGGTGGTGCGGCAATTACGCGACGAATACGCGGGACAACCGGATGTCCTGCGCGAAAAGCTCACCGGCGCCTACAAGGAAACGCTGGAGGAATTGCAGGAACGCAAATTGATCCTGCACGAATTCGAAACCGCCGGTTATAACCTTCCGGAAAGCATCATCGACGAACAGTTCGAGGATTATATCAAGAGCAAATACAACGACCGCGTGACCTTTACGAAGACCTTGCAGCAGGAAGGCATCACGTATGAAAAGGCACGCAGCGATTACCGCGAAACGTTTATCGTGGAACAGATGCGCTACAAGAACATCTCCAGCGCCATCATGATTTCGCCGCACAAAGTCGAGACGTATTACGTCGACCACAAGGACGATTTCAAGGAAGAGGACCAGGTCAAATTGCGGATGATCGTTTTGACGAAAACGCCCGAAGCCGACAACACGGAGAAGCGCAAGCTGGCGGACGAAATCCTGGCCAAACTCAACGAGGGCGCATCGTTCGCGGACATGGCGAGCATTTACTCGCAAGGCTCGCAGGCCAAACAACAGGGTGAATGGGATTGGGTGGAAAAATCCGCGCTGCGCCCGGAACTGGCCGACGTGGCGTTCAAACTCAAGGCCGGCGAGAAGAGCGGCGTGATTGATACTCCCGAGGCGTTTTACATCATGCTGGTTGAAGACCGGCGGGACGCGCATGTGAAACCACTCCCGGACGTGCGCGACCAGATCGAAAAAATTCTCCTGGCGAAGGAACGTTCGCGGCTGCAACAAGCCTGGATCGACAAGCTTAAGAAGAAGACGTTCATTCGCGAGTTCCTTTATTGAGCGCGTGCCGCGCGGCAGTCGCTCACCATCAAATGTTGATCGGCATTACACTCGGTGACGTGACGGGCATCGGACCCGAAGTGACGCTGAAGGCGCTGGCAAAGGAAGCCTCATCGGATGGTGCGCGTTATCTCATCATCGGTGACTCCGACTGCGTCCGCC
>DASZPR010000650.1:0-6008 GCA_035550235.1 Verrucomicrobiia bacterium
ACCTGTCGGAGGTGGTACAATTTCGCGATGTGGGCAACGGGTTGTTCAAGAGTTTTTGTTTCGCGCTGATTATTGGGGTGGTTTCGTGTCACCAGGGGTTGGTGACGATTGGCGGTCCGCGGGGCATTGGGCGGTCGGTCACAAAAGCGGTCGTGAATTCCATCGTGTTGATCATTGTGTTTGATTACATCCTCACCCGTGTGTTGTTGAAATGAGCGCCGATAATTCCAATCATAAGGGTGTGGGTGTGGAGGTGCGCGGCCTGAAGAAGCAATTCAACCGCCAGGAAGTGCTCAAGGGCCTCGATTTCAAAGTCGAGCCTGGGGAAATTTTTGTGATCATGGGACCGAGCGGCAGCGGCAAGAGTGTGTTGCTGAAACAAATCATCGGGCTCGATCTGCCGGACGAGGGCGAAATCCTGGTCAACGGCGAATCGGTGCAGTCACCGGACGTGATGGAAAAATACCGGATGGCGATGGTGTTTCAGTCGGGAGCGTTGCTCAATTCGCTGACGGTCGGCGAGAATGTGGGCATTTATCTTTCCGAACACCGGCTGAAGCCGCCGGAGGAAATCGCGAAAATTGTCGCGGAGAATTTGGAGAGCGTGGGGCTGAAAGGCACGGAGGACAAGATGCCGAGCGAATTGTCCGGCGGCATGAAAAAGCGCGTGGCGATTGCGCGCGCGTTGATCGTGGAACCGCAGTTGATTTTATACGATGAGCCCACGAGTGAGCTGGACCCGGTTTCCGCGATGGTGATCGGCGAGGAGATTTTGAAATTGAACCAGCGCACGCACGTGACTTCGATCGTGGTCACGCATGACCGCGATCTGGCGTTCGGCGTCGGGGATCGCATCGCGGTGATCATCGAGGGGAGTATTGTGGCCATTGGCACGCCGGACGAGGTGAAGAGCAAGTCCGATCCGCTGGTTCAGAAATTTTTACACGCAGATATCAAACGCCAAACGAAGGTTGATTTATGAAGAACTCATTGGAAAGCAGGCTGGGCATTTTTGTCGCGCTCGCGGTGGTTGCCACGGTGGTTATCATCGAGATGCTGGGCGGACCGGAGCATTTTATGCGCGGCTATCATTTGTGGGCGCTGTTCGACAACGTCCAGGAACTCAAGGTGGGCGACCGCGTGAAAATGGCCGGCGTGGAAGTGGGGCGCGTGGAGAAAATCCAGCTCGAGGGCGAAAAGGCCAAGGTCATCATGAAGATGAAGCACAATGTGGAGGTGCACACGGACAGCACGGCCACGGTGAAATTCACCGGCTTGATGGGGCAGAATTTTGTTTCGCTGGATTTCGGCACGGAGGGTGCGCCGCTGGCGCAGGACAATGCGCGGTTGAATTCGAAGGAGCAACCGGATTTGAGCGTGGTGATGGCGAAGATCGATGACGTGGCGTCCGGCGTGCAAAACCTGACGAAGAGTTTTTCCGGGTTGAAGATGGATGAGTTGCTGGGACCGTTCATTGATTTCATGAAGGACAATAAAGCGCCGCTGACGGCGACGATTTCGAACATTGATTCGGTTACCGCCCAGATCGCGAAAGGCGAGGGCACAGTGGGCAAATTGATTTACGACCAGACGCTTTACAATTCCGCACTGACTACGGTGACGAACCTGCAGGCGACGCTGGCGGACGCGCAGGTGACGGTGGCGCATGCGCGCGAGGTGGTGGACCAGATCAATGCCGGCCAGGGCACGGTGGGCAAGCTGGTGAAGGACCCGACGCTCTATAATGAAACGACTGCAACGATGATGAACGCGCATCAAATTTTGGAAAAGGTGAACCAGGGCCAGGGCTCGGTCGGAAAGTTGATCAACGACCAGGAGTTTTACAAGAACGCGAAGTTGACGTTGCAGAAGCTCGACAAGGCGACGGAGGGACTGGAGGACCAGGGGCCGCTGAGTGTATTGGGGATTGCGGTGAACAGTTTGCTATAAGAATCTCGTAGCCGCCGAGGTGACGAGGCGGATCATTGCAGCGCATCCGCCTCCTTACGTCGGCGGCTACGATTTCTTAGAAACTCAGATAAATTCCCTTGAGGTATTCTGCTTCCTTGAAGGTGGCGTGGTGGTCGGAGGCGTGGCGGGTGGTTTGGATTTCTTGGAAGGCGCGTTCGGATTTTGCGGCGCTGCGGCGGACGGCTTCAAAAAATTCTTCGGCGGTGACGTGTGCGGAGCAGGAACAGGCGACTAGAATTCCCCCCCTGGCGAGATGTTGGATTCCCAGCCCGGCGAGTTTTTCGTAGGCGCGAATTGCGCCGGCACGTTCGGTTTCGCGTTTTGCAAAGGACGGCGGGTCGAGTATGATGAGATCGAATTTGTTTTGCTCGTTGGCCGCGAGCCAATCGAAGGTGTCCGCCTGGACGCTTTTGTGGTTGCAGCGGGCCACGGCAGGGAGTGATTGGTTCAGCGCAAAGTTTCGCTCGGCGCTGGCGAGCGCGTGGGCGCTGATGTCGAGGTCGGTAACGGACGTGGCGCCGCCGCGCGCGGCATAGAGCGAGAAGCCGCCGGAGAAACTGAAGGCGTTCAAAACGTGGCGGTCGTTAGCGAGGGATTCAACGATGCGGCGATTGTCGCGCTGATCAAGGAAGAAGCCGGTCTTCTGGCCATGGCAAACATCGGCTTCGAAACGGATGCCCCTTTCGAGGAATGTGGGAAGGGAATCCAACTTTTCTCCATAAATGATTTGGCCATCTTCCGCTGAAAGTAAATCGCGGGCGGCAGTTTGAATGTTCCGGCTCAAACGCAGCACCAAACGCGCGGGCTTCAGTTGTGTGCGAATCAAATTCGAGATTTCTTCAAAGCGCGGCAACCAGGCCCCAGTGTAGAGTTTGAGCACGAGCGTTTCGTCGTAGCGATCCAGCACGAGGCCTGGCCAGCCGTCGCTTTCGCCGTTGATTAAACGGTAGCCGTTGGTTTGCGCATCGAAGAGAGTGCGGCGTTGCTCGATGGCTTGCGCGAGCCGGGCGGACCACCAGGCGGTGTCGATGGTCTGTGGTTTGCCGACGTGGAGGATGCGGACGCGGATCGGCGAATCGGGATCGAACAAGCCGACGGCGAGGAATTTGTCTTTGCGATCGAAGATGACGGCGAGTTCACCGGGAGCGCCGTTGCGATTTTGTTCGCGAACGCTATCGCCGTAGACCCATGGGTGTCCGGCGCGCAATTGAGTCTCGGCTGCGGCGGTGATGCGTAGTCGCAGGCGCGCGGGAGGCTGGTTTTCACTCGGTTGCTTTTTTTGCTGCGTCATTCAAATTATGGCATGGCTGAGAACAAGACATTTCATGTGGTTGTGCTCGGATCCGGGTTTGGCGGTTTGGAATTCTGCAAACATTTTCGCCGGTCCAACGCGCGCATCACGCTGGTTGACCGCAAGAATCATCATTTGTTTCAACCACTGCTTTACCAGGTCGCGACGGCCGGCCTTTCGGCGACGGAAATTGCGCAGCCGATCCGCGCGATTTTTTCCAATCGTCCGGACATCACGGTGCTGCTGGACACAGTCGTGGATTTTGACCTGACAAACAAGAAGGTCTTGCTCGAAGAAAACACGCTGAACTACGACTACCTGGTATTGGCGCTGGGCAGTCAGACGGGCTATTTCGGGCATCCCGAATGGGAACAATTCGCGCCCGGGCTCAAGACGCTCGATGACGCATTGCGCATTCGCAGCCGGGTTCTGTTGGAGTTTGAGAAGGCGGAGAACCAGGCCGAAGCAGGGGAACGCAACAAGTTGTTGACGATCGTGATCGTCGGTGGCGGACCCACCGGGGTGGAACTGGCGGGGGCCTTTGCGGAATTGGCGCGGACGGTGTTGAAGCGGGATTTCCGGCACATTGATCCATCACAGGCGAAAATTATTTTGATTGAAGGTTCACCGGGCGTGCTCGCGTTTTTGCCGCCGGACTTGCAGGAAAGCGCGAAGCGGCAGTTGGAAGGCCTGGGCGTGACCGTGCGGACGTCTGCGCGCGTGAAGGATATCCGCGATGGGGAAGTGGAATTGGAGGGCGGCGAGGTGATTCGCGCCGGGACGATTTTATGGACGGCGGGTGTTTCAGCGACGCCGTTGACGAAGAAGCTGGGCGTGGAGTTGGACAAGGCCGGGCGCATTAAAGTGAATCCCGATTGCAGTTTGCCGGGGCGCCCGGAGGTTTTCGCGGTTGGCGATATGTCGATTTTGATGCAGAAGAATGGCAAGCCGGTGCCGGGCGTTTCGCCGGCGGCGATGCAGGAAGGGCGGCATGTGGCGAAAATTGTGGAGGATGAAATTGATTTGGGCGCGGGGCGTTGTCCGCGTCCGCCATTTAAGTATTGGGACAAGGGCACGATGGCGACGATTGGACGCTCGAAAGCGGTGGCGGAGGTGGGCAGGTTCAAATTCTCCGGATTGCTGGCGTGGCTGACGTGGTTGTTCGTGCACCTCGTTTTTCTCGTCGGGTTCCGGAACAAAATCGCGGTGATGCTGAGTTGGGTGTATTCGTATTTTGCGTATAAACGAGGCGCGCGGATAATTGTGACGGCGCCGCCGGAGCAAATGATGACGAAGGACAGCAGCTAGGTTTTCGTCCGAGTGCGAACGCAACGCGCTAGACTTGGAATCGCAGCCCTGTTATTGCTGCGGACATGCAATTTCTGGGCGTCTTTGCGGCATTCTTCGTGGCGTTATTGCTTGCGATGGGAAGTAATTGGATCGCGCTGCTTCGGTTTCCTTCCGCAGAGATACATTGGACCCTCCGCGCGAGAAAACTGTATCCAATCCGACGCTCTGCCCGGCTGAACATCTGGTTGATTCCGGGCATGTGCGGTATTACGCATGTTTTGGCCACGCACGGCCAAGAGCCTCTCCTGTCGGCGGGGTTGGCTGTGGCTGCGTGGGCTGGGGCCATTCTTGGAACATACCCTTTCGATAAAAAAACATTTCCGCAATTTTCCTTCAAAATTTGGCTGCGATGCGTTTACGGCTCGTGGGTCATGCGATTCGGAGTGTTGGGTGTTTTAATATTGGGAGGTATGATCATGCCGGAGGAATTCGACTGGCAGTTGGTTTTGATTGGCTGTGTGGTCATCGGGCTGCAAGCCGCGATTCATTTCGGCCTCTGGCTTTGGCTGGGAAAGATTACGGGCCTTTTGGTTCTGGCAAAGGAATCCGATCCAATATCCGGCATCGTGCGGCGGACGTCAGAGAAAATGCAGGTTCCGTATCGGAGGATTTGGATCATGCGCAATCCGGTGGGTTATGCAGCCGCTTTTCCGACGACGCACGATTTGATCTTCAGCGAGGGCTTAATTGTTGAACATCCGGCAGAGGAAATTGAGGCCATTTGCGCGCATGAATTGGCGCATCTCAGTGAACCTCGTCGGACGGTTTTTGCGCGTGTGGCCGCGGCAATGAGTTTGTGTCCGCTAATCTTCATTCGTCCGATGGTACATGCATTTGATTTTTTAGGTGTGGCGATCCTGTTGATGCCGCTGGTGTTTACGACGGTGTTTTTCCGGCGCTTGAGGCGCAGGATGGAAGTGAGAGCCGATGCCGTGGCCAATCAAAATGCGGTTGAGGAAGGCGTCTATGCACGGGCGTTGGAACGGCTATATCGCGCGAACCAAGTACCTGCGGTCATGCCTGGTAAACGCCAGGTTCACCCTCATCTCTATGACCGGTTGTTGGCGGCTGGAGTCGCCCCCGATTATCCGCGGCCCGAACCGCCGCCGACATTCCATTGGACAAGTGGGCTGATGTATCTCGTCCTGGTGATTTTGTTTGCCGCGCTATTGTGTACGCAACAATGATCCTGCACTGTTGCCGGTAGGGGGGGATCACTTTGGCATCTTCAACCCCACTTTGGCGGCGACTTGTTGGACGTCTTTATCGCCGCGGCCGGAGAGGTTCACGATGATGAGTTGGTCTTTGGCCATTTTCGGCGCGCGCACGATGGCTTCGGCGACGGCGTGGGCGCTTTCGAGCGCGGGGATGATGCCTTCGAGGCGTGCGAGTTTCA
>DASZPR010000651.1:0-2570 GCA_035550235.1 Verrucomicrobiia bacterium
AGCCGCTCCCTCCACCAACGAGCCCCTGCCCTCGCTGGCCGAAATCGAAAAGCGCCACATCCTGGCCGCCCTCGAGAAATGCAAAGGCAACCGCACCCACGCGGCCAAGCTCCTCGACGTCAGCATCCGCACCCTGCGGAACAAGCTGCACGAATACAACGGCACCTCGCCGAAAGCGGAAGAGGAAGCGGCGGTCGAGGATTGATCGGCACCCGCCGCGAAAGGAGCTTTCTCGGTTTTCTTCACGAAACGTGATGCGTGAAACGTGAAAACGTGCTCACGCATAAAATGGATTCACGTTTCACGCATCACGTTTCACGCGCCCGTAAAACTTGCCTACCCCTCTCTCTCACCCGGTAACATTTTCCCCTCCCATCGCTTGATGGCACCCAAAACCCCCATTTCAGGCCCTTTTTTGCCGATGGCACCGCCGTTGCTAAACACGCTCAAAATATATTGCGATGATCGAAGGCCTGTTCAACCAACCAAGCTATCTGGCGGCAAAAAAGACGCTGGATGCCGTGGCCGTACGTCAGGAAGCCATCGCCAATAACATCGCGAATCTCGAAACTCCCGGCTACAAGCGCGTTGACCTCTCCCCCAGTTTCCGCGCGGAACTGGATCGCGCCGTGGCCTCCGGCGATGTCCAGCAGCTCGCCTCGCTTAAACCGTCGCTCGCCGTCGATACGAACGCCGTTTCCAGCAGCCAGGACGGCAACACCGTGAGCCTCGAAAACGAAATGGTTCAGCTCAACCAAAATGCGATGGTGCACACGCTCGAAACCCAGATGGTCAGCACCATGTTGATGCGGCTTAAAATGGCAATCACGGGCAAATCCTCCTAACGCTTATGATTCAACCCCTCTCCGGAATTCAAAATACCGTCGCCGCGCTGGATGCCGAACGCACCCGGCTCGATGTCATTTCGGAAAACATCGCCAACGCCAACACCACCCACGGCGTCGATGGCAAACCGTATCAACGCAAAGTCGTGGTGTTTGAAAACGCGTTGCAACAGGCAATGGGCGGCCCGGACGCCAACAGTGCCATGACTCCCCAATTACGCGTAGCCCGCATCCAAAACGATAACCGCGCGCCGATTGAAATTTACGCCCCCGGCAATCCCGACGCGGATGCCCGCGGCATGGTCGCCACGCCGAACATCAATATTCACGAAGAAATGGCCGATCTCATCAACGCCTCGCGCGCGTTCGAAGCCAATCTCGCCGTTGTGAAAAACGAGAAATCCATGGCGATGCAGACCTTGAGCATCGGTAAACACTGATTTAACCAATTATTAATTTAACGATTTAACTCCTCAATCGGGACCATGACTCCTCTCTCGGCAATTCCCCAAACGATGTACAACTTCGGCACCATGCCGGGGACGGACGCCGTGCGGCCGAATACGTTGCCGACTCCCGGAGTCGAAGGGCCCTCGCCGCTGAGTCAACCCAACGAGATCACCCCCGGTCAATCGACCGGCGATTCGTTCGGCAATGTCCTCGGCAAACTGATTTCCGACGTTAACACGAAGCAGAACGCAGCGACGGCTGCCGTCGATGGCCTCCAAAGCGGCCAGGGCGTTCCCTTGCACCAGGCAGTCATCGCGATGGAAGAAGCCAATGTCTCTTTTCAGTTGATGGTCGAAGTGCGCAACAAACTTTTGGATTCCTATCAGGAAATGATGCGGATGCAGATATGAGCCGGTTAAATGAGTTAAACCAGTTAAACCAGTTGAGTGCGGCAAAGCCCATTTAACCTGTTTAACTCGTTTAACGATTTAACTGATTTAACGAGTCACTAACATAAATGAATCAGAACCTTTCGAAGCTGGGCGGACAATTAAAAGCGATCTGGAGCCAGTTGGGCGCCGGTCAACGCCTCACTGTGGCCGCCGCCACGTTCGTCCTCGCTGCCGGTCTCGCCGCCATCGCTTTCTGGTCGTCGCACGGCGATTACGGGCTGCTCTACGGCCGCCTTTCCGACACGGAAGCCTCCAAAGTGATCGCCGCGCTCGATGACGCCAAGGTCCCTTACAAAATCGGCTCGGGTGGCAGCTCCATCATGGTCCCCCAGGACAAAGTTTACGCCATGCGCATGCAACTGGCCGGCCGCGGCATCCCGCAGGGTGACGGCGTCGGCTTCGAAATTTTCGACAAACAGAATTTCGGCATTTCGGATTTCGTGCAGCGCGCCAATTACGTCCGCGCCGTCCAGGGCGAACTCGCCCGCACCATCAGCCAGATCGATGAAATCGAATCCGCGCGCGTCATGATTGTGTTGCCGGAAAATCGTCTGCTGCTCGACAAGGATAAATTCGCCACCGCGTCCGTCTTCGTGCGCGTGCGCGGCAATTCGCAGTTGCAACCGCAATCCATCAATTCCATCCGTTTCCTCGTCGCGAATTCCGTCGAAGGCCTCAAGCCCAATCACGTCACCCTGGTTGATAACCTCGGCAATGTGCTCTCCGAAAACACTGATAACGATTCCCTCTCCGGCCTGACCGGCACGCAGCTCGCCGCGCGGCGCAACCTGGAACAATACCTCGGCAAGAAAGCCCAGGACAT
>DASZPR010000652.1:0-3812 GCA_035550235.1 Verrucomicrobiia bacterium
GAAAGTGCCTCGACGCTCAAGATTCTGGTAATTCCGACGTTGCCGCAGGGCGAGCAGGCGCGCGCGGAGAGCATTGCCCTGCTCCGCTCGAAGGGAATCGACGCCGTCATTCCGTTTCGCACCGTCCTGGCGGACCTCGTCAGGAAAACCGAGGTGAATCGCAATTATCAGAAATCCGATTTGCTCCAGATGATCCGGATTTTGAAGAACTACGACTTTTTTAAGGAGCCGCAATTGGAGTTGTTCAAGGCTAAACGGAAACGCAAAACTTCCTGATTTTCAAAATCGGTTTCTATGTTATTTTGTCGCCGATGATTCTGGTCATAGATAATTACGATTCGTTCACGTATAACCTGGTGCAATACCTGGGCGAGTTGAACGTGGAAATGCAGGTGCATCGCAACGACCAGATTTCCATCGACCAAATCCGCGCGCTCAAACCGGAGCGAATCATGGTTTCACCCGGCCCTTGCTCACCGCGCGAGTCCGGTCTTTCGAACGAAATCATCCGCGAATTCGGCCCCAAGCTTCCGCTCTTCGGCGTTTGTCTCGGGCATCAATGCATCGGGCACACCTTCGGCGGAAACGTCATCGTGAATTATCGTATGATGCATGGAAAGACATCGCCGATTAAGCACAACGGCAAGGACTTGTTTGAAGGAATGCCCAATCCGTTTGCGGCGACGCGCTATCATTCGCTGGTGATCGAACGGAAATCGATTCCGGATTGCCTCGAGATTACGGCGGAAACTGAGGAGGGCGAAATCATGGGCGTGAAGCACAAGGATTTTCCCATCTGGGGCGTGCAATTCCATCCGGAAAGCATCCTTACCGAAAGCGGGCGGCAGATTTTGAAGAATTTTTTGAAGCTGAAGGCGTAGGCGAACGGCTCGCTACTTATTCTCGAAAACCAACTCTCCGTCTGGCGCGGTCACTTTGATGTGATCGCCCGGTTTGAAATCCCCCACAAGGACTTTCGTCGCCAGTGGATTCAGCAATTGATCCTGGATGGCGCGTTTCAGCGGGCGCGCGCCAAATTGCGGATCGAACCCTTCCTTCGCGAGCAGTTTCTTCGCCGATTTATCCACTTCGAGCGTGAGCCGCTGCTGTGCGAGGCGTTTGTTTAAGTGTTCAAGTTGAATGTCCACGATGCTGGAAATCTGCGTTTCATCCAGGCTGTGGAAAATAATGATGTCATCAACGCGATTCAAAAATTCGGGGCGGAAATGCGATTTCAATTCCGAGCGCACCAATTGTTCCATCTCGGTCTTGTCCTTCGCCCCCAGTTTCTTCTCGCTGTAATATTCCTGGATGATGGGCGAGCCGATATTGCTCGTCATGATAATAATGGTATTCTTGAAATCCACCGTTCTCCCCTGCCCGTCCGTCAAGCGACCATCATCCAGCACCTGGAGCAATACATTGAAAACATCGGAGTGCGCTTTCTCGATTTCGTCGAAGAGCACCACGGAATAAGGACGCCGGCGCACGGCTTCGCTGAGTTGCCCGCCTTCTTCATAGCCGACGTAACCGGGCGGCGCGCCGATCAATCGCGCCACCGTGTGTTTCTCCATGTATTCGCTCATGTCGATACGAATCATCGCGTTCTCGTCATCGAACAAAAATTCCGCGAGGGCGCGGGCGGTCTCGGTTTTGCCGACGCCGGTGGGACCGAGAAAAATAAACGAGCCGATCGGCCGATTCGGATCCTGCAATCCGCTCCGGGAACGCCGCACGGCGTTGGCGATGGCCTCCAGCGCCTCGTGCTGGCCAATCACGCGCAGTTGCAAACGCTCTTCCATCTTCACGAGTTTTTGGCGCTCACTTTCGAGCATGCGCGAAACCGGAATGCCCGTCCACGATGCCACCACCCGGGCGATGTCTTCGTCCGTGACTTCCTGCCGCAACAACGAACTGCGCGTGTGCGTCGCGGATTGCTTTTCCATCGCCGCGAGCTTCTTTTCCAGGTCCGGAATCTTGCCATACTGAATTTCCGCGGACTTGGTCAAGTCGCCCTGACGCTGGGCTTGCTCAAGTTCCGTGCGCGCCTGTTCCAATTGCGATTGCACCACACTCACAGCATTGACGGCGGCTTTCTCGTTTTGCCACTGCGCGGTGAGGGCCTTGGCTTTGTCTTTCAGATTGGCCAATTCCTCATCCAGCCGTTTCAACCGCTCCTTGCTCGCCGCATCCTTTTCCTTCGACAACGAAGTGCGCTCAATTTCCAATTGCAAAATCTGCCGGTCCAGTTGGTCGAGTTCCGTCGGCTTCGAATCCAACTCCATTTTAATGCGCGAGGCCGCTTCATCCACGAGATCGATCGCCTTGTCGGGCAAAAATCGGTCGGTGATATAACGATGCGAAAGCGTGGCGGCCGCAACCAATGCCGAATCCTGAATGCGTACGCCGTGGTGCACCTCATAGCGTTCCTTCAAACCGCGCAAAATGGCGATGGTGGCTTCGACGGACGGTTCCGTGACCAACACCGGTTGAAAACGGCGTTCCAGCGCGGGATCTTTCTCGATGTGTTTGCGATACTCATCGAGCGTCGTCGCTCCGATGGTGCGCAATTCACCGCGGGCCAATTGCGGCTTCATGATATTGGCGGCATCCGTGGCCCCTTCCGCCGCGCCCGCGCCCACCAGCGTGTGCAACTCATCGATGAAAAGCAAAATGCGCCCTTCGCTCGCCACGATTTCTTTCAGGAACGCCTTGAGCCGATCCTCAAATTCGCCGCGATATTTCGCGCCGGCAATCATCGCGCTGAGGTCCATCGCAACGAGCTTTTTGTTCTTCAATGACTCCGGCACGTCACCGCTCACGATGCGCCGGGCGAGACCTTCGGCAATGGCCGTCTTGCCCACGCCCGGCTCGCCAATCAGGACGGGATTGTTCTTGGTGCGTCGCGTCAACACCTGCATCACACGGCGAATTTCTTCATCGCGGCCAATGACGGGATCAATCTTGCCCTGCTTCGCCAGCGCCGTGAGATCGCGGCCGTATTTTTCCAGCGCCTGAAATTTGTCTTCGGGATTCTGGTCGGTCACCCGCTGGTTGCCGCGCAACTCCGCCAGCGCGCGCAAAACCATATCGCGCTTAAGGCCGTTCTTTTGAAAAATCTTTTTCAGCGACGCATCGCCCTCGTCAATCAATCCGAGCAACAGATGTTCGGTGCTGACATAATCATCCTTGAGCTTCGTGGCCTCCGACTGTGCGGCATCCAGCGCCTTCTTCATGCTGGTGCTCAGGAAAACATCGCTGGCGCTGGTGCCCTGGACTTTATGGCGGCGGGAGAGTTCCGCTTCGAGGTCGGGCTTAAGGCGATCTGGCGGAACGCCAATGCGTTCAAGCAAATCCGGAATCAAGCTATCCTGCTGGCCGATGAGCGCCAGCATCAGATGTTCGACATCGATTTCCTGGTGCGAAAAGCCATGGGCAATCTTTTGCGCTTCCTGGAGCGCCTCCTGCGACTTGAGCGTCAGCTTATCCATTTGCATACGCTCAATTTCAATTGAGTTCGCCAGACGTCAAGTCTTTGGTTTCAACAACGCCGCCTCCACCTGCGTTTTAAAGTCCGGCATCGATACGCAATTCAAATGGCCTGCGCCAGGAATGATGTGCACCGGCCAATCCGGCCGCACCTTTTGCAACGGTTCCACATACCATCGAAGACACGGATCATTTTCGCCAATCAGGATGGTAACGGGAATTTTCACCGCTTTGATTTCCGCTTCGGTCACACCCAATTGCGGAAACGATTTCGCGCAGGCTGGCGGCACGTTGAATCTCGCTCTTTCTATCTGATCCCAAAC
>DASZPR010000653.1:0-3216 GCA_035550235.1 Verrucomicrobiia bacterium
TGCCGTCTGGAGGAACTTTGTGAACGTGTCCTTTTGTTGCCCCACGATTTGTTCATCGCCCATCAATTTATAAAACCACGTATCGTTCGCCTGCGGCACAATGATGCCCACGAGCCGCGCTTTTTTGCCGGTCTTCATGTCAGTGCCGGTCATATCCACCAGCGTGCCCTTCTGGCCTGCCACGTCCACGGTTTGTGCCTGCTTTGAAAACTCTTCCTCAGTCATCGGTGAAAGGCCGAGTTGCCCGCGCCAGCGGGTCACGTTTGCCATCACGCCGCCGCCCGTCCCGGCCAGCATGCTGACGTTCACCTCTGCTTTCGCGTCGCCGCTGCCTTGAATGACATATTTCGCCAGCAAAAATTGGGTGGCGGGAAGTTCCTTCCAGCCGGCGGGAAGCGCCACGCCCGGAGCCGCCGGCGTCACCGCCGCATCAGCCGGCGCCGCATCCATGGCGCCCATGGCCGGCATGGACATGCCGGCGTGTGGATTTGCCGCGGTAGCCGGCGCGGCTGCAAACGAAATCGATTTCAGAAATTCAATAAACGCCGGCTTCTGCTCTTTGACGACCGCGTCGTCGCCGTTCATTTTGAAATACCAGCTCGTGCCATCTTTTTCCAACACAGCGGCCAGGATGCGCTTGGGCGATTTGCTATCGGCGACTTCATACAGCTTGCCCTGCTCCGCGCCAATCGCGACGGGCAAACTCTCCACTTTGTCCACCGGAGTCAGTTCAAGTGACTCACGCCACAAATTGTAATTGTCCAATTCCATCTTTGGACCGCTGGGCATCTGTAGGGGAACAATTGAAACGTCCGCCACCTGCCCGTCCTTGCCCGCGTCAAAACTGCCGACGCGCATTTGTGAAAGCTCTTTCTCTTTCCATCCGCTCGGCAATGTCCATTTCACCTGGGGCTGCGCGCCGCCGCCCATCCCTGTCATGTCCATGCCCGCGTGCGGATTCGCCGGCATTCCAGAATTGGCTCCTTGCGACATCAATGGCATCGCATTCGCCTGGTCGGCGTCCTTCGGCACCTGCTGCACAGTCACTTTCTCGCGATCGCAGCCGGCCAATGCCAGCGCAAAAACCATCAGCAGGCAACCAGAGAGGCTCTTTCGTTTCATTGGTGAAATATGAGTCATTTAACGTCCCTAAACTATCGTGCCGGTCATTTTCTGCACGTCATTCTTTGCCATTTATAGCACCTATTTTGTTTCCGAATGAACAAAATGTGAATACCTAAAATAAAGACGCCAGCCCCGCAAGACGGGGCTGGCGCACGCTTTCATTATTGAAAATTACTTGGGCGTAACAACTTAGCTCACGCCCATGCTCAGGAGGAATTCGATGTTGCTGCCAGTCTTTTTCAATTTGTTCAGCATCAATTCCATGGCTTCCACCGGCGGCACGCCCGTCAGCGCGCGGCGCAGCACCACGACCTTGTTGTACTCGTCCGGATGATAGAGCAGTTCCTCTTTGCGCGTGCCGGAACGCTCGATGTTGATCGAGGGGAAGATGCGCCGGTCGACCAACGCGCGGTCCAGGTGCACTTCCATGTTGCCGGTGCCTTTAAATTCTTCAAAGATGACTTCATCCATGCGCGAACCGGTATCGACGAGCGCCGTTGCAATGATCGTCAGCGACCCGCCTTCTTCGATGTTACGCGCCGCGCCGAAAAAGCGCTTCGGCTTGTGCAACGCATTCGCATCCACACCGCCCGAGAGAATTTTCCCGGAGTGCGGCTGCACGGTATTGTAGGCGCGGGCGAGGCGCGTGATGGAATCGAGCAAAATCACCACGTCGCGCTTGTGTTCCACCATGCGTTTGGCTTTTTCGCTCACCATTTCCGCGACCTGCACATGCCGTTCCGGTGGTTCATCAAACGTGGAGCTGATCACTTCCGCGCCACGGCAGGTGCGTTCCATGTCCGTGACTTCTTCCGGGCGTTCGTCAATGAGCAGGATGAACAGATACGCCTCCGGATTATTTTTCAAAATCGCGTTGGCGAGTTTCTGCATTAACACCGTTTTGCCGGTGCGTGGCGGCGCCACGATCAATCCGCGCGAACCCTTGCCGATCGGGCAGACCAAATCCAGCACACGCGTGGAGAGCTCGTCCGTTGCTGTTTCCAGCAGGAAACGCTTGTTCGGGAACAGCGGCGTGAGGTTGTCGAAATGGGTTTTGTCCTTCGCCTTGTCCGGCTCTTCCTGGTCGACCGCTTCGACTTTGAGCAGCGCGAAGAAACGTTCCTTGTCCTTCGGCGGGCGAATCTGGCCCGCGATCAAATTGCCCGTCTGCAAATCGAAACGTCGAATTTGCGAAGGCGACACATAAATGTCTTCCGGGCACGGCAAATAGTTGAAACTTTGCGAACGCAGGAAACCGAAACCTTCCGGCAAAATTTCGAGCACGCCTTCGGAAAACAACACGCCGGCGCGTTCCGCGTTTTTCTGCAGGATATGAAAAATCACCTCATGCTTGCGCATGGTGCCGAAGTTTTCCACGCCGAGATCCCGCGCCATACCGTTCAGTTCGGTCATGGACATGGCCTGGAGTTTCGCGATGTTCAGCGAAGTCGCGATATGATCCTTGTCGGAAATACCACCGCGCTTTTCGGTTTTTACCAGCTTTTCCTGACGCTCCGCTTCCTGCGTTTCCACAGGCGTTGTAGGGGGGCGCAATTCCTCGCTGGTGGCCACCGGCGTCGGCGGTTCTTCAACCGCGACGGCGACGGGCGCTTCCACGGCTGGCCGCGTCTCTGGCAAAGGCTCGTCGCCCTGCGCTTTCTTTCCTCTCGGCTTCTTCGTAGCAACTCTAGGCATAGTTCAAATTGGTTATATCAAATGAGCAGCAGTGAAATTCTTCACGGCAATATCCACACCCATTGGACGGACAACTCTTTGAATGGTTCAAATTGGAGTGACCAACTGGGAGCGGCTCTGCAAGCTCTCTATTATTTCTCGTTACGGCAAGGGGAATCTTGCAGACTGTTCCCCGCCACGTTGGCGCAGTTTGCCCAAACTGTCAAAAAGATTTTCGTTGTGTGATTTTAACCCGCAAACAGAGGCTTTAAGTTGAATTGGACGCGAGGTTGAGGACTCGACATATCAAAAACCGTGCGGCAACATGGCGCTGAAGGTGTTGTGGAGTATTCGCTTCGAACCAAAAATCCGGCGGATTTATGACCATGTCAAAATTCAAGGTGGGCCTGGGTGTCC
>DASZPR010000654.1:0-6829 GCA_035550235.1 Verrucomicrobiia bacterium
GGCCGCTCAGCGTCAAAGTTCCACCCAGCACGGTAAGGCCGATGGGCTCGCTGGCACCACCGAGGACGCCGCCGAAACTCGAATTGACGGTGCTATTGCTGAAAATGAGCGTGGAGGCGTTAGCGGCGCTGCTGTTGGTGATGAGTTGACTCGCGGCAAGGCCGGCAGTGGCAAGGCTGGCGAGTTGAACATTGAAACCGGCGAGATCAAGCGTGCCGGACGTGCCGCTGCCGCCAATGGTGAGTGAGGTTCCGTTGGGAATCGCCGCTGCATGGCCGAGTTTGAGCGTGCCGGCGCTAATAGTGGTGCTGCCGGTGTAAGCGCTCGCATTATTTAGTGTGAGTGAGCCGTTGCCGGTTTTTGCGATGCCGCCACCGCCGCTGATCACGCCGCTGAGGGTGATGTCATTTGGATTGTTGTTGGCATCGGCGGCCTTGAACGTGAAGGTTCCGCTGGGCACGGACATGTTGACATTGCCCGACCAATCAGCGGTGGCGCCGAGAATGCCCTGGTCGAGCAAAGCGACGGTGTAGGTTCCGGAGTTCAATACGTTAAAACCGGAGGCGCCGAGATAGAGCGTGCCGCTGTTGGTCAGGCGCGCGGTGCCGGACACCGCGTTCGGAAAAATGCGAATGCCGTCGGCGGTGAATTTCGAGCCGCCGAGCACGTTGAACCAGGTGAGATAACTGGAGCCAACGTTGAGGTCGACAGTTCCGCCGCAGACCACCGTTCCGCTGGTTTGATGAAACCGCACTTCGCGGCCGGAAGTGCCGGTGGCCGTGCCGAGTTGCAGGCTGCCGGCGTTCGTCACGATGCCGCTGCTATTGACGACCATGGTGGCGTAGGAGTTCCGCGAACCGATGGCGATGCTGTTGGCGTAAACGGTGCCGCCGGCAACGAGCAAACCGGCGCCGGTGCCTTGGTTGTTTCGTCCGATGGTGACGGTGCCGAGGCTGGCGACACCTCCGGTGTTCACTTTCAGCGCCGCCGCGCCGTCGTTGCTGCTATTATCGGCTACTTTCGTCGTGGTGTTGGTCATGACGCCGTTCACATTCACGATGCCGCTCTGGCTGCTTTCGGTAAGCGTGCCGTTGTTCATGACGCCTCCGGCATTGACATTGATGATTCCGGCGGTTGAGCCGGAAAGCGTGGTTGTGCCGGTGACGTTGAAATCACTGGCGGAAATATTCAGGGTTGGAGTGCTGCTGCCGGCGCCAAAGGTGAGAGAACCGATGCTCGCGGCCGACATGGGTGAATCATAAGTGACGGTGAAGGTGGCGGCGTTGGTAATGAAAGCGTTGGCGCCGACGCCCGGCACGGCGGCGGGGTTCCAACTGGAAGCGGTGTTCCAGTTCCCGGCGGTGCCGGAGGCCCAGATGGATTGGGCGTCGGATTTCGTCAGGCTCAAGCAACCAAAAAGGATGCCGAGCAGGAAGGCTTGAACAGGTCGGCGGCGGGTCATAGGAGGTGTTTAACCATTAAAGGATACTCCGGAGGGTGGCTTTTTGGCGGATAAAAACCATCGGATTTTAATCTGAGGAAGACGGCACGATTTCGTTGCTAATAGGTCTTGGCGGAGGTTTCAGGCAAAGGCCACAAAGGACGTAAATGACATAAAGGACGCGAAAGTTTCAGCATCCGGGTTCTGCCGGCAAGATGCCGGCAGCACGTCAGTGCTCCAGACCATCGACGATTTTGACCGGGGCGGAATCCACCTGGACGGTTGCGGGGTCGAGGCCGGCGCGGGTGGCGGTGAGGCGAATGGCGCCGGGGGTTGAGGTGGAGCGGATGGCGACGCGGTTGATGCCGCATTCGGTGTCGAGCCAGAGATTATTGACAGATTTCACCTTGCCGCTGTTGTAGCCGCCGCGCCAGATGGCGGGGCCTTCGAGTTTGAAATCAACGCGCGCTTCATCGGTCGGACAGCGGCGGCCTTGGGCATCGACAACTTCGATGTCGAAGAATGCGACGTCAGAGCCATCGGCTTGCAGTCCTTGCGGGCCAACATGCGGGGTGAGTTTGAGGGATTTTGGTTCGCCGCCGGTGACGATTTCGTCCTGCGCAACGGTTTTGCCAGCGGCTTTGGCGACAGCGGAGATTTTGCCCGGCTCAAATTGAATTTGTGGGAAGGCGTAGATGAAGCCGGTGGTGGCGTTCGTGACGACGCCCTTTGATTTGCCGTTCACGAACAGTTCGACGGAATCGCAATGATTCGCGGCGACGTAGATGGTCTTGACGGTGTTCGTGGGATAATTCCAGTGGCCGATGATGTGGAGATCGGGAGCGGGATTTTGCATCACGCGATATGTGTAATACGCCTGCTTGGGCAGGCGGACGGAATCGACTTTGCCGCTGACGCGACAGACTTCGCTGCTGTCCTGGCGGCCATCGGCATTGCAGTCCGACCAGTAGATGGAGGCGTAACCACTCCATTTGGAGTGGGCGGTGTCGGGGTTGGAAATTTTGTTGAGGACGTAATCGTAATAGCGGCCGGCCGCGGCGAGGCAGAAGGTTTCAGAGTTCCACGCGTAGGTATCGTTGGGGCCTTTTTTGAAACCGAAATGCGGCGGGGAAAAATCGTCCCAAAAACGGCGGGCGGCTTCATCGCGGAAATCCTCGGTCTCGATGAGCGGCGCGCGATCACGGCGTTCGGCGCTGTAGGCGCGGAAGAGTTCCGAGTTGTTCGTGAGGTGATCCGTGCGCGGATCCTGGCCGATCATGACACCAAAATATTCGGCGATGGGAGTCGAACCAGGGTCGTTCAACGTGCGGCAACCCACGGCGCGGCCGCCATTCGGGTCGAGTTCCTTGCGGAGGTCGACCATTTCCTGGAGATGCTGCGGCGAGATGGAATTATTACCGGCTTCCCAGAAGACAATGCTGGGATTATTCCGGAAATAGATGATCGAATCGCGCATCACTTCTTTGCGCTGTTCCCACTGGCGGCCGAAGGCTTCTTTTTCCTTATCGCCCGCGGGGCAGATTTCGACGATGCCGGTTTTGTCGCAGGCGCGGACATCCACGGCCTGCGGCGAAATATGCATCCAGCGGATATAGTTGGCGTGCGTGCTGCGGATCAAATCGGCGTTGTAGTCGTGCATCCAATCCGGATACGCCTGGCCGAGGCTGGCCCAATCGTCACAGGAACGTTGCGCGTAACCAGTGAGCCAGACGAATTTGTCATTGAGGTAAACGCCGCCGGTTCCCGCGCCGCCTTTGAATTCCACTTTGCGGAAACCGGTTTTGATTTTTTGCACGTCCACAACTTTGTCGTTCACAGTCAGGACGGAATAGACGTCGTAGAGATAGGGAGATTCATCGCTCCAAAATTTAGCGCCGGCTAATTTTCCGTTGGCGGTGAGGACCTCGGTTTGGCCACTCACCAAATCAACGGCATCGCTCTGAAATTGCGCGCGGACGTTTCCCTCGGCATCCACGACGACAGCGGAGAGCGTGGTGGATTGCGGATCGCCGCTTTCATTGCGGACCTGTGATTCGACATTCACGTCGCAGGTTTTGTCCTTAATGGAAAAATTCGAGGGATAGATGTAGATGCCGGTGGTCTGGAGGTTTTCGAAGATGGGGAGCGTTTGATAAATCTTGCCGGTGAGATGCAGCACGATGTCGTGATTCAAGCCGCCGTAATTCGGATTGAACGCGCGGCCCATCCATTCGAATTCCGTGCCGGTCGCTTCCTCTTTGTAATCGTTACTGTTGTCGACCTTCACGGCGATGACGTTTTCCTGGTCGCCGAAATTCACGAAGCCGGTGAGGTCGAGGCCGCAGGCGGTGACGCCGTTTTCAAATTTGCCGACGAATTTTCCATTGACCCAAAAACGCCCGGCTTGTTTCAAGCCTTCGAATTCGAGAAAGACTTTTCCATCGTGGGCAGTGGCCGGTAGTTTGAAATGCTTGCGATACCAGGCGATGCCGGCGTAGGCGCGGCGGTCACCGCCGCTGTGGCTGATGATGTCGGTGTAGGAATCAACGTCGTTGTAAGTATGCGGCGCGCTGACAGCGGTCCATTTGGAATCATCGAACGCGGTTTGCTCGGCGTTGGCGACATCGCCTTTGAAAAATTTCCAGCCCGGATTGAAATTGTAATCGACGTGAGCCGAAGCCGGCGGAGCGTATGGCGCGGCAATGGTCGAACCAAGATTCAGGCTGACGACAGCAGCGAGGAATAAAATTTTCTTGAGCATTAAAATATAGTCGCAATCTGCGACATTGAAGTGTCGCGGAATTGCGATTGTCTGACAATCGCTAGAATTAGGGATGGAACGATCAAACGGTGGCATCGTCAAAGTGACGGTTAGCGATGCGATAACCTCAAGCACAGTTGAGTTTACGCTCGCCCTCACCCCGGCCCTCTCCCCCGGGGAGAGGGAGAAACTTTATCGCGTTTTCATAAGGCTAAGTGACCGGTGACTCAATCCAGCGCAACAGCGTCCATACGGTATGCGCGAGCGCATTAATCTTTAGCGATAGCTTTCGGGTCGTTCAACTCGAGGCGGATGTAATCATACATGATGCCGTTGGCCAAGCCACCGCCGGGGATGGTCAACTTCAGATTGTTTGCGCCGGCTTTCATGAGCGAGGCGTCGAAGGTGAGATCGCGTTCGCACCAGGAGCCGCTGATGCCGTCGCGGTTGATGGTGGCGTTATAAACGAGGTTCGTGGCGTGACCGATGGGTTCGTCGTTGACGCTGGCGGAGAGATCGCGCGTGCTGATGCCGCAGATGGCCAATCGCAACGTGGCTTTGCCTGCGGGCGCCTGGGGCAGGTTGAAGGCGATGGTCCAGGTGGTGTCACGGCCGCGGCCAAGGCCGTTGGTGTTGCCGGCGTTTTCGCCGTGCGGCACTTGTTCAAAGAACCAATCCTTGCGGAAATCACTGCGTCCGATGGTGTAATGGACATCGTTCGGGAATAATTTTGGATATTTAAGATACCAGCCCCAGTGGAAATAATCGTCGCCGCCGAAAAATTCGGACGCGTTGCGATTAGGGATGCCGATGTCCCAAAGCTGTTTGCCGTAGCGCACCGGCTCCCAATTGAGGGTGCCGAGATTCAAATTTTTCCCGGCGGTGATGGTAATGTTGGAGACGGCCAATTCACCGAGGACACCGTCGGAGATTGCGTGCAGGGTATAAACACCGGGGCGGATGTTCGGGATGGTGAAATTGCCTTTGTTATCGCCGCGCACCCAGAACTCGTAGTTTCGGGCGTCGCTCTGCCAATCAACAATGCGCGGTCCGCGAAAGCCGCCGAATCCGCCGCCACCGCCGAAACCACCGCGAGCGCGGCCAGTGCGATTTGTTCCACCGGCGAAAGAGTTGGTGCCTGTGCCGCCACGCGGAGTGAAATTGGGCCGGGCCTGGTTGTCTGCCGTGCTGACTGTGTTGGTATCGTCCTCGCCGCCACCGCCGAGGCCGAAGCCGCCAAAGCCGCCGCGTCCCCTGGGGATCGTGGCCGGCGTGTAATCAGGCGCAGTGAGGCCAACGAGCAGATTGCTCATCGTCTGCCCGGGCGCGCGGGGATCCCAGAGAACAATTTTTCCCGAAACGGTGGCCCGTTCATTTCTGTGCGGGTAATCGACGCCATTGACCCAATCAAACGGCCACGCGGCGGTTTCGATTTTTTCGCGGTCGAGGGCATTTTTCCAAACGACGTCATGGGTGGGACCGTAATTGCAATAGATGAGAAAAGGGCCGACCACTTTGGACCAGGCGTCGGTCGCGGCGATGTTGCAGATGGCGCCGCCATAATGGCTGCTGCGCCAGTAGTTCAAGAGCGTGGGGGGCGCGGCAGCGGTGAGGCTCGTGGTGAAAGTGGCGTCCCGATGGGCGGACAATTCATATTTCGTGGGGCCGCCGCTGAGGTATTCGACCGAGGGATTGATGAACCAAAGGCCGACGTGTTTGGCGGTGCTTTGCCAGCCCCAGGTGCGGACGGTGAATTGATTCGCGGAGTAATCGTACTTGTGCTCGACCTGGCCTTGGTAAAGACCCGTGCTCATGTAACGCGCCTCTTTCATGTTCATGGGCGTGCCATGATTCCAATCATAGGTGGTAATCATTTGCATGTTGCGATTGGAATCGACGGTCATCCAATCGAAGACGTCGTCGTTGAGCTTGAGGCAAAAGCGCGCTTCGCCCAAGGATGTGCCGGGATAATTCGTGGGGTGCGACAGAATGGAATAGGTGTAAAGGCCGGAATCGCCGCGCGCGAGGGCGTAACGGATTTCAATATCGGCCACCACGCTGCCGCCGGGGCCGCTGCCCATTTGACGGCCCTTGCCGATGCCTTTGATGGAAACTTCCGCGCGCTGCCCGCCGTTCGCCTGGGGATCGATGGTGATGCGCGTAATATGTTCTCCGAGGGCGGCATTGTGTGACCAATAACCGGGCTGGCGTTGCGAGATGGTGTCGAGCATTTCGAGGCCCTGGTATTTCAGTGAGAGCAAATCGCCGGAGCCTTTGGCTACCCGTGCGACGAGGACGCCGTTATCCAAGGTGAAAGCGTTTGCGTTCTCGGTGACCGTCACCGGCTTTTCTGCCGCGTGCAGCGTGACGGAACAAAAGAGCGCGAGCGCAAACAGCACGGTTTTCATGGATTTGATTTCTGAACGAATTGTCAGCATTGCCAGCGTAGACGAAAGACCGGGGGGAAAGTAACTCCCCAAAATTGGCGATGCGACACCAATTCATGCGATGCCGGTGTGCAAATATTTCACACCGCCGGTAGGAAGCTCCAAATTCCAAGGTCCAAGCTCCAGAGAAATTCGAAGCTCCAAACGCCAAAAGCGACGATGATTTATCCTGTAGTTAAT
>DASZPR010000655.1:0-2785 GCA_035550235.1 Verrucomicrobiia bacterium
TGCGGCAGTTCCGCCGCAGCCCATCTTCGTCCAGCGCCGCGATTGGCAGCACGACCTCACCAAGATGGACGACATCACCCGCGAGGAAACCGAGACGCTGGAAATGCTTTACCGTCATCGGCTGGAATTCGCGGTTGGCCACGGCGCATCGGTTCACACCACATTACCGCAACCGGAAGCCATCAAGGCGCTGACTCTGGAAACCGAATTTGTGCCACGCTCCGAAGTAGAGCAGCAAACACCGCCAACCCCCGCGGATGACGCCAACCTGACCGGTGTGGTGTTGGACATGAAGGAACTGGCGCAAATGTCCAAGGCGGATTTGCTGGCGACGCTGCGGAAACTAAAAGACGCCTACGCGAGTTGGATTCAGAAAGAAACTGGCAAAATTTCCAATCCCACCGAACGGCTTGCCGAACACCAGGCCGCGGCGCAGGGGGCGGTGGAACGATGCGAGCGCGCCTGCACTCGCATCTCAGAGGGGATTGATCTGATTGAAAACGACCCGCTCGCGGAAGATTCGTTTCGGTTTGTCATGTCCGCATTGTCCCTGCCGCCGACGTCCCAGGACAAACTGACTCTGCGCATCGCAGACCACTGGACGGCCTTGAAGGATGTTCCATCGCTTGAAGTTGTGGCCTACGTCGCCGCGCCCTCACGAATGCCCGAGCTTGCCGAGTTCACCGCCGATCAAATTTGGGCTGCCATTCAGGCGCGAAAACAAGGTGATGGTGGCGACAATGCAGAAGAACCTGATCTCAAAATCGCCGAATGGGCGCTCCTCACCCAAAATCCGCCTGCACCGCCAACCAAGGATTTTCGCGCGACTCGCGTGCCGCCGCCCACGGGTTTCAACCAATTTTTTGAAGACACCCTCTTATTGGAAAAGCTGCGCGAAGTCCGCGCCCTTCTGGCCTTCACACGCATTGAATCGAAAGGCGACTTCGCGGATGCCGCGTATGTGGATGACGGACGCCAAACTCCATTGAGTCGGCAGAGTCCAACTTGGTTACCCGCGTCCGAAGTCCGTGGCGAGGGCATCTTTCTTCGCTTCAAGGAAAGTGCGCTTCAGGCATGGGAACAGCAGCCCGCTGTGCGGCAGTTAGAGCGGGAATTTTTCGCGGCGCACAAAGGCTGGCGCAACTTGCGCAAACAAAACCCGCCGGAAGCGGGCTTTCCAGCGATCCGTTTTGTTCTCATCCATTCCCTGTCCCACGCCTTGATGCGTCAGATTTCACTGGAATGTGGTTACACCGCGGCCAGCGTGCGCGAACGGCTTTATTGTCGGATGGTCGGTCAGGAATCCGGCCCGATGGCCGGCATCCTGATTTACACTGCGGCATCCGATAGCGAGGGCACGCTTGGTGGTTTGGTTCAACTAGGTCAGCCCGTCACTCTTGGACGCCAGATTCAAAACGCATTGGAATCCATGCGCATCTGCGGCTCTGACCCGCTTTGCGCGGAACATTCACCCGTGCCTGATGGCCGTGCCATTCACGGAGCGTGTTGTCATGCCTGTCTTTTCGCCCCCGAAACCTCCTGTGAAAAAGGCAACCGTTTCCTCGACCGTTCTACATTGGTTGGGACATTCGCCGCGAGAACGGTGGAGTTTTTCAACGGGGTCTAAATCGCATGGTGTCACCCGAACTCATTCACGCGCTGACCGCCGCCCGCCGTCGCATGACGTCAGGCGACTGGCAGCAGCTCGTCACCAAACTAGCCGCAATGAGTGCCAACCCGGATGCCTCGTCCATCCGTAAAGCTACCGCAGGGCTTTTGAGTCAGGACGCCGCGTGGCTTCTGTCTGAAGCGTTTCTTAAATCCGGCAGTGCCAAGTGGAATGAAATCGCCGTGGTGATGACCGTGGTGGATTGTCTGGCAGGAGACAACGCACCATTGACAGAAATCATCTGGACCGGTCCGGTCAACAATCGTTTTCCCGTCCGCCGCATTGACCAAGTCCTCTATGACTTGATTTCAAAGGCCAAAAAAAGAATTGTGTTGGTGACATTCGCCGCCCATCGCGTGCGCCATCTTTGCGACCATTTAATCCAGGCCGTTGACCGCGGTGTCGAACTTACCTTGATCGTCGAAAGCGAGGATGAGTCGGAAGGGCAACTAACGCGGGATGCCATCAACGCCTTTGGCAATGTTCCCGCCGCCAAAACCCATCTCTACTATTGGCCGCTTGCCAAGCGTGAGCGCAATCAGGCCGGCCGCCCCGGTAAACTGCACATGAAGTGTGCGATTGTGGACAACGTCGCCCTCATCGGCAGCGCCAACCTGACCGACGACGCGTTCAACCGAAACATGGAACTCGGTCTTTTAGTCCGGGAACAAGCCACTGTCGAATCACTCTCCGAACATTTCCGCGAATTGATCCGCGCCAAAGTTCTAGTGACGGTAAAGCAAGTTACAACCAATCAGAAATAATCCCGATCAAATGAAATTTCAGGCATCCGTCTTACGCGAATGTTGCGAATATGGCCGAGTGAAGTGCCCGCCGCCTGACTATCCCTCGCTTCCATGAGCCAGACCGAATCATTCCGGGCAAAACGCGAGGCGCTGGTGCTCCGCTTGCGGGACGAGAAAAAGCTGACCTTCCAGCAAATCGGCAATCGGTTCGACCGCTCTGCTTGTCGAGCCGCCCAGATTTACCAAGCCGCCCGCCGTAAAATCCAATTTCCTCCCAACGGCCTGTCCAACCGGCTTAATCATCTTTTGACCAAAGCCGGCTTTACGGTCGAGAAGCAAGCCATTGCCAAAGCCCTGCGCGCCGGCAAAC
>DASZPR010000656.1:0-2114 GCA_035550235.1 Verrucomicrobiia bacterium
AAGGCCGGTGCGAACCCCGGTTGGCGTTTCTTCGCCTTCGGTACGGCGTGGCTGTTGTTCTTTCCAAACGCGCCTTACATTTTTACCGACATTATCCATCTCTCACACTATTACAGCCGTTTCTGGCCGGACCTGATTTTAATCCTGATCAACGCTGTGACTGGCTTTGTGCTGGGCTTCGTCTCGCTTTACCTGATGCAATCGGCGGTGCGCCACATGGCGGGTGAATGGATGAGTTGGTTGTTCATTGCGGCAGTCGCGATGTTGAGCGGCTTTGGGATTTGTCTCGGGCGTTTCCTGCGACTGAACAGTTGGGACATCGTCGCGCCGGGGAAAATGTTTCACGTCATTGACTCGTGGACGCGACAAAACCCGCTGGGATATTCGCTGGGCTTCTCGATATTGTTCGCCGCCTTTTTGTTCGTTAGTTATCTAATGCTCTACGCACTGACGCACCTTTCGCCCACGCAATTGAGTCCCGCGCCGGTGAAAACTTCGTAGGTTAATTCCGTAGCCACCGACGTGAGTCGGCGCCAATTTTTCAGCGCGTAAGAAAATAAGTCAGCGCAGACTCACGTCTGCGGCTACGAGAACATCAGGCAATCTTCCGTTTAAACTGAATCGCGCATAGCGAAAACAGCGCGAGGCCCATGGCGGCGAGAATTGCGATGTTCAGCCAGAATTCCTGAAGCGTCGCGCCGCGCAGAATAATGGCCCGCATCAGTTCGATGAAATACGTCGCTGGCAGACAGGTGCTGATAGCATAAAAAATCCAGGGCATCGTTTCGCGTGGAAAAATGAAACCGGAGAAAAACACCGACGGCAAAATGAAGAGCATGGACATTTGCAACGCCTGCATTTGGTTTTGCGCCCGCGTGGAAATTAGCAACCCCAGGCTCAATAGTGCGAATACATAAAACACCACGGCCACCATCAGCGCGCCAACGGACCCGGCGATGGGCACCTGAAAAATCCAGCGCATCGCCACGAACAAACCCACACCCATCGCGACGCTGATGAAGAGATACGGCGTGAGCTTGCCGAGCATCAATCCCCAGCGTGACAGCGGGCTGACGAGCAGTTGTTCCAGCGTGCCGCGCTCGCGTTCGCGCACCAGGGACATCGCGGTGGCAAACACGGTTGCGATCTGCAGCACCAGTCCAATCACGCCCGGCACAAAAAAGTTCGGGCTGCGCATGGCGGGGTTGTAAAGAATCTGCGGACGCACTTCCACCGGCACATCGCTGCCGCCGGTTTTGCCGAGCAATTGCAAAATCGATTCACGGAACGTGATGCCGATCGCGGTATTGAGCGCTGAGGAGGCGATAGTCGAATTCGAGCCGTCGATGATCACCTGCACCCGCGCGGTGCGGCCACCATGCAGATTGCGGGTGAAATCCGGCGGGATATCAATGCCGACGTAGGCCTTGCCTTCGCGCACCGCGGCGGACAATTCCGCCGGGCTCGCGACTTCGCCTTTCAATTTGAACGTGCCCGTGTTCACAAAGCGCTCGACGATTTCGCGGCTGTCCACGGTGCGATCCTCGTCGAGCACAACGAGCGAAATATTTTTCACATCGGTATCGAGCGCGAAGCCGAAGGCGATCAATTGAATCAGCGGCGGCACGAACATGAAGAACAGCGTCAACGGATCGCGCAGCACCACGAGGAATTCTTTGTAAAGGATGGCGGTGTAGCCGCGAAAGGGAGATTTCATTTTTGGCCTTCGTTCTTTTGCGTCGTCAATGCCACGAAAACATCTTCAAGCGACGGGCCCATCGGATGAATGTCCACGTGCGGCACACCGGCGCGCGACAGTTCCTCGCGAATGCGTTCGTCCGGCAGTCGTTCATCCACAAGCAGATGCATGGATTGGCCGAAAACTGTCGCGGTACGGACTCCGGCGAGGCGTCGCATGGTTTGTAAGGCGATGGTGACATGCTCGCACGTGACATCGAGACGTTTTGTTCCCGGAGGGTTGACTATGGGCAGTGTCTTTAATTCATCCGGCGCGCCGAACACGATGAGTTTCGACATGTGAATGTAGCCCACGTGAGTGCAGCGCTCAGCCTCATCCATGTAATGCGTGGTGACGAAAAGCGTCATGCCCTGGC
>DASZPR010000657.1:0-2064 GCA_035550235.1 Verrucomicrobiia bacterium
CGAATCGGGTAAGCTGGAGTTGGAAAAACAACCGTTCAATTTGCGTTCGTGCCTGGAGGATTCGCTGGACCTGCTGGCGGCCAAAGCCGTGGAGAAAAACCTGGAACTGGCTTATCAAACGGACGACGGCATCCCCACCACATTGCTCGGCGACGGCTCGCGTTTACGCCAGGTGCTGGTCAACTTGTTGAGCAACGCAGTCAAATTCACTTCAGTGGGCGAAGTAGTGGTGCAGGTCAAGGCCCTTTCCGCGCCGCAGGACAAGAATTCCGACGATCCGTGGCATTTGCATTTCTCGGTCAGCGACACCGGCATCGGCATCCCGGTAAATCGCATGGCGCGACTGTTCAAATCGTTCAGTCAGGCAGAGGCTTCCACGTCGCGGCAATACGGCGGCACGGGGTTGGGCCTGGCCATCAGCAAACGCCTTGTGGAATTGATGGGCGGCAAAATGTGGGTGGAAAGCGTGCCTAAAAAAGGATCAACGTTCCATTTCACAGTGCCTTTATCGGCGGTTCCGAACACGCCGAAAGCGGTCTTGCAGGGGCGCCAGCCGAAATTGGCCGATTTGCGGTTGCTGGTCGTGGATGATAATCCGACCACTTGCCGCATCCTGACCACGCAGGCGGCGCAGTGGGGAATGAACGCGCGCGGAGCGAATAGCGCAGAGCAGGCGCTGGCCTGGCTGAAGGACGGGGAGGCGTTCGATATCGCCCTGATTGATTTGCAAATGCCGGGCATGGACGGTCTCACGCTCAGCGGGGAGATTCGGAAATTGCCCAAGGCGATGATGCTGCCGGTCATTGTGCTGGCGCCGGTGGGCAAGTTGTGCAATTCGCCCGAGATTTCAAGTTCAGCGGCGGCAGGTTGCCTGACGAAACCCATCAAGCCCGCGCAATTGCACGATGCCTTGCTGCGCGTTGTTTCCGGAGCTCCGCCCGCGACGCCCAAGAAGCCCGCCGTTGTGAAGTTGGATCCGAAACTTTCGGAGCGGCTGCCGTTGCGAGTGTTGCTCTGCGACGATAATGCGATCAATCAAAAGGTCGCCACGCGGCTCTTGCAGCAAATGGGCTATCAGCCGGATCTTGCTGGAAACGGCCTGGAAGCGCTCACGGCCTTGGAGCGCAAGACGTATGACATGATTTTCATGGACGTGCAGATGCCGGAGATGGACGGGTTGGAAGCGACGCGGATCATTCGCGAACGGCAGCACGAAAAATCCCGCTATCCCAGCTATGATCATCCGATCGTGATTGTGGCGATGACGGCCAGCGCGATGCCAGGAGACCGCGACAAATGCATTTCGTCCGGCATGGACGATTACCTGGCAAAACCAGTTCGCCCCGAGGACATGCGGGCGATTGTTGAACGCTGGGCTTCGGCATCCAAAGTGAAGGCTTCGACCGCGTCGCAAACCGAAACAACCACGGAAATGGCCGAACCTGGAACTGAAATGAAAACGCCCCCGGTGGACATGGCGCGCCTGCTGGATTTTTCCGATGGCAGCGTGGATAATTTGCGGGAGTTGATCGCGCTTTATTTGAAGCAGACGACGGAACAACTGGAGCAACTCACGGCCGCAACCCAGGCTGGTTCAGCGGCGGAGGTGCGCCGGTTGGCGCATAGTTGTGCGGGGGCCAGCTCGACTTGCGGAATGTTACGCATCGTTCCCCTGCTCCGCGAATTGGAACGGCAAGGTGAAGAGAAAAAATTAGTCAATGCCGTGGAACTTTGCCGGCAGGCCCGCATTGAGTTTGATTGCATCCGTGAATTTTTGGAGGCCCATCTCGCCAAGCTTTCTCCGCTGGTCAGCCGGACCTGATATAAATGAAGATACTGATTATCGAAGACGACCAGCTCGTAGCGAATATCTACAGAAACAAGTTTGCTCTCGAAGGATTTCAGGCGGAAACAGCACCCGACGGTGAGGTGGGGCTGGAATTGGTTCGCAGCTTTCGCCCCGACGCAGTTCTGCTCGATCTCGTTTTGCCCCGCATGACCGGCCTGGATGTGATGCGAACCATCCGGGCGGACAAGGATTTCGAAAAGGTCCCGATCATCGTC
>DASZPR010000658.1:0-4720 GCA_035550235.1 Verrucomicrobiia bacterium
GAAGCATCCGGACTGGGAACACGCCGAAACCGTCATTCCCGAAGCGGATGACACCGTCCAATCCATTACTAAAACGAAGCACTACCTCATCGTGGTCTATTCAAATGGCGTGGTCAGCCGCGTAGTGAGATATGACTTCGCCTCCGGAACGACCACCGAAATCAAACTGCCCATGTCCGGGGCTGTGAGTGTCAGTTGTCCGGATTGGAAAACGGACCGTTGTTTGGCCTACATCACGTCTTGGATCGCGCCGTTGAAAATTTATGATTTCGACGCGCAGAAAAACGTCTTCACCAAGAGCATTTTCAACGAGGACGTGGTTTATCCCGGATTCGAGAATTTGGTTTCGGAAGAAGTCGAGGTGCCCGGGCATGACGGCGTCATGATTCCACTTTCCATCATTCACAAAAAAGGAATGACGATGGATGGCTCGAATTGCTGCATCCTTACCGGCTATGGAGCTTACGGTATCAGTTATACGCCTCGGTTCAGCATTCTCAATTCACTGGCCACGCGCGGAGTGGTGATGGCATTCGCTCATCCGCGGGGCGGCAGCGAGAAGGGCGAAGCCTGGTATCGAGGTGGTTACAAGACCACCAAGCCGAACACCTGGAAAGACTTCATTTCCTGCGCGGAATATCTGGTGCAGAAAGGCTATACCAGTCCGCAGAAACTGAGCGGGACCGGGACTAGTGCGGGCGGAATCCTCATAAGCCGCGCCATCACGGAACGCCCGGATTTATTTGCGGCGGCGATTTGCAATGTGGGATGCGCGAACGCCATGCGGTTGGAGTTCACGCCCAATGGTCCGGTGAACGTGCCGGAATTTGGCACGGTCAAAGATCCCGTTGAGTGCCAGGCGCTATTTGAAATGGACGGGGTTCAGCACGTCCAGAAGGGCGTGAAATATCCGGCCGTCATGGGCGTGGGGGGCTGGAATGATCCCCGCGTTCCCGTCTGGCAACCCGGCAAATTTGTGGCCGCGGTCCAGGCGGCGACGACCTCGGGCAAACCCGTTTTGATGAAGGTGAACTATGATGACGGACACTTCACGGAAGAGAAGGTGGTCACCTTCAAGAACTTCGCCGGTCAGGACGCGTTCCTGCTCTGGCAAACGGGGCACAAGGACTTTCAGCCTGAAAAATAGGAACGTGCCATGATGATCATCCATCCTTCCGCTCTCCGGAAACAAGCCGTTTGTCTCGCGCTCTGTGCCACAGTCGCGGCCTCATCTCTGACCGTGGCTGCCGAAACCCGCATCCACGATATTCAAGGCCGAACGCGCGTCTCTCCGTTGAACGGCCAAACTGTCAGCGGCGTTCCCGGCATCGTCACTGGATTGCGCAAACAGGGTTCGTCCAAAGGTTTTTGGATTCAGGATCCTCAGCCGGACAATGATCCGGCCACGAGCGAAGGAATCTTTGTCCATACTCCAACTGTGCCCGAGGTTGCCGTCGGCGACCGTGTGATCGTAGGGGGAAAGGTCACGGAGTATTACCCGGGCAGCCCGCAAGGCGGTGCACAGTCCGTCACCGAAATCAACAGTTCGACGGCTACAGTGGTTTCCTCCGGTAACATGTTGCCAAAACCCATTGTGCTGGACGACAAAACCATTCCTGATGCCTTCGCGCCCGCGGCCGCGGCGGACGCTGGTGGGAACATTGAATCACTGTTGTTGCAACCAAAGAAATACGCGCTCGATTTATTTGAGTCGCTGGAAGGCATGTTGGTCGAAGTTGATGACGCCCGCGTGATTGGTCCAACCAGCAAATATGGAGAATTATGGGTGACCGCCAAGCCTTCGCAGAATCCGACCCCGCGCGGAGGCACAATCTATAGCGGATACGATGCGCCTAACTCGGGTCGAATCAAAGTGCAGTCATTGCTTCAGGGCGGCGATCAATCGTTTCCCCAAGCCAGCACAGGAGATCAACTTGGCGGCGCCACCGTTGGCCCGCTGGATTACAACCAGTACGGTGGCTACACTATCGAAGCGACTGAATTGGGAACGCTGAAGCCCGGAGGCATCAAACCCCAATTCGCTCACAAACAGAATTCGGACGAACTTGCCCTGGCCACATATAACGTCGAGAATCTCGCGCCGTCTGATAGCGACCAAAAGTTCGCTCGACTCGCAACCGGCATTATTTCCAATCTCGCCTCACCAGACATAATCGCGCTCGAAGAAATACAGGATAACGATGGCGTCCGGGACGATGGTATGGTGGCCGCGGACGTCACCATTCGGAAATTCACTGATGCTATCAAAGCCGAGGGTGGTCCGGCCTACGACTGGCGTTCCATCGACCCGAAGAACGATGCCGACGGCGGCCAACCGGGCGGCAACATTCGCCAGGTGCTTCTCTATAATCCCTCGAAAGTTTCTTTCACCGACATTCCCGGCGGCGACGCCACCACCTCTGTCGATCTAATCCACACGAACGGTGAAGTCCGCCTCACGGCTTCGCCCGGGCGCATTTCTCCCGAAAACCCTGCTTGGAAGCTCAGCCGCAAACCACTTGCGGCCCAGTTCTCATTCCATGGCCACACGATCTTTGTCATCGCCGACCACTTTGCTGCCAAACTGGGGGACCAGGATTTCGAAAGCAGGTTTCAACCTCCTGCCCGCGCCAGTGAAGTGCAACGAATCGAGCAGGCAAAAGTTGAGAACGATTTTGTAAAGAAGTTGCTGGCCATGGATGAAAAGGCTTACGTCGTAGTCCTGGGTGATCTAAATGACTTTCAATTTTCTCCTTCGGTTCAAGCACTTACCGCCGGCGGCGTGCTGAGAGACATGATTGACTCGCTGCCGCCTGCCGAGCGGTATTCGTATGTTTACGAAGGCAATTCGCAAGTGCTGGACCATATCCTCGTCAGTCCCGCCACCCGCCATTGCGATTACGAGGTCGTCCACATCAATGCCGAATTCGCGCAACAAACCAGCGATCACGATCCACAAGTGGCTCGGATTCGGCCATAAGACCACGGGTGTGGCAACGCATTGTATGGTTCCAAAATCGGGTTTTTAGGCACGAGTGGTGCTGATAAATGAGTTGATAGCAATATGTCTGCGAAGTGTCCATTTATGAGCCGTAGCGCGCGCCGCCATTTTTATATGGCGACGGCAGTGCTATCCTTGGCGCTTTGGCTATTGCTGGTGGCTGCGGAAGCGTCTCCCAGCTTGCATGCCTGGCTGCATGGGGGAGCCATTCCCGATGACGACGATTGCGCGGTTATTGCGCTCGTGCATGGAAAAGTGGAATCGGCGGACTGCGTTGTTATTCTGCCAATTCCCGCAGCTTCGGTTGAAGTTGCCCTATCGTTTGAGATTTCTAATTTCAGTCCTTCCATCGTTTCCCTGCCAAAAGGGCGTGCTCCGCCGTTAGCTTCATAATTCCTGTTTGTTTCAGGCGGCCTGCTGTCGCATCTGAAATTATTCTCTGGTGAATCCTTTTTTTGCGTGCCGAGTGGCGTTTGCAAAATCATAAGTCGCGGACTGTGCGCCTTTGTTGCGCAGCTCTGCAACAAAAGCAGAATGATAGTCTATTTTTTGGCGGGCGGATCCATCCGCTGATTACTATGAAAACGTCCTTTCCAACAACTGAAAAACGAAAGCCATACTTGCTGGCCGTCGTGCTGCTACTCACGGTGGCATTCTGTCTGGCGACAAAGATTAGCCCGCAAACGGAGGCACGGCTCATTGAAAACGGCGCGGGCGACGAAAACCCGGCAGCTCGTTGGCTCGGCAACAGCAGTCAGTTGTTCGCCAATAATTTTTTTGTCAAAGCTGACGCTTATTTTCACAGCGGCTATTACCCGACCATTTACGACAACAACGCTCCGTTCAAGACGCCTCACCTCGGCGAAGATTCGGGAACTATGGAAAGCAAAAATTCCGGAGATGAGAACGCCATTTTTAGTGCCCCTCACAATTGGGTCGAAAGATTCGAACTTAATTTCTTCCCTTCGCACCACACCCATCTTGATGAAGGTGGCGTGGACGGAGATGGCGCGTCAGAAGTGAAGGAAGTCATGCCGTGGCTGAAGATTTCTGAAGACCTGGACGCGCATCGGATAGAGACATATCTCGTAACGGCCTACTGGCTTCGAAACCGGATGAACAAAGTCCCCGAAGCAGAACAGATTTTGCGCGATGGGCTCCGCGCGAATCCGGGCAACGCGGCTCTATTGTATGAATTGGGCCAACTCTATAATGAGGGTCGCAAGGACTATACACGGGCAGGCAATTTATATTTGGCGGCGCTTGGCAGTTGGCGCAGGGAGAACGCCGGCCAATCAGAGCCCGACGATTTCCTTCTAAGTCACATTCTAGGCTCGCTGGCCAAACTGGAGGAACACGAAGGGAATAATCCGAAGGCCATCGAATATCTCACGCTCCTTAAAAAAGTTTCACCGACTCCAGAGGCCATCCAACTAAAAATCGATGCACTCAAACAACAACCCGGTGTCAAACCATGAATCCAAACTACCCCGTTGAAATCAAAAACCTGTCCGTGGTTTATCCGTCACCCGGGCGGGGTGTTCCGGCCAAGACGGCTGTAGCTGAACTCGATCTGGAAATCGGGCAAGGTGAAATCTTTGGGCTGCTCGGACCGAACGGTGCCGGCAAAACGACTACGATGAACGTCCTGCTCGGCTTCGTAAATGCCACCGGCGGCGAAGCGAAACTTTTTGGCCGTGCTGCCCGCGATCCGGAAGC
>DASZPR010000659.1:0-7460 GCA_035550235.1 Verrucomicrobiia bacterium
GGTATCGAAGCCGATGGTCGCATCGGTCAAGGCCACGTCGTTATCAATGGTCTTGGGAAGCGTGATGATATTGAGGCCGCTCTCAACCAGACGCAGGGCGTTCTTGTGAGTGCCTCCGCCGCCGATGCAAACGATGGCATCGAGTTTTTCTTTTTGGTAATTGCGAACAATGGTCTCCGTCATATCGACCATTTGGCCATCGACTTCCATGCGATGCGGCTTGTCACGGCCGGTGCCGAGGATGGTTCCACCGACGGTCAGGATTCCGGCGAGGGTGCGCTTATCGAGTTTGAACTTAAGATTTTCGGCGAGGCCGCGAAACCCGTCGCGAAACCCGATGACCTCCATATTGTCGGCGAGCGCCGCTTTGCCCACGCCGCGAATGGCGGCGTTGAGCCCGGGACTGTCACCGCCTGCCGTGATAATGCCGATGCGTTTTGCCATGCGGGCAATGTACGATTTACGATTTACGATTTACGAGCGAAATTTTTGGATGAGACAATAAGGAAGGCAGGAAACAAGGAAAAGAACTGAGCGAAATAGAAATTTTCCCCGTCATTGGCAATTCTCGATTTCAAAGCCCGCCAAACCGCCGGTGGCGGCGGGTGTATTCTTCGAGCGCTTCGAAAAACTGTGGTTTACGAAAATCGGGCCAGAATGTTGGCGTGACGACCAGTTCCGTGTAGGAAATCTGCCACAGCAAAAAATTGCTGATGCGCATTTCGCCGCTGGTGCGGATCAACAGGTCGGGATCGGGTATATTGCGCGTCCAGAGATGTTCGGAAATAACTTTCTCGTTGATGTCGCCAGTATCCAGTTTTCCCTGCTTCACCTTCTCCGCGATGTTGCGCACCGCTTCCACAATCTCAATGCGGCTGCCGTAGCTCAACGCCATCACGAGCGTCAGGCCGTTGTTGCGCGAGAGTGTCGCGATGGATTTTTTGAGGTGTTCCTGAACATTTTCCGGCAGGCGATAAATCTGGCCGATGACCTCGAGGCGCACGTTGTTTTTGTTCAGCTCCGGCGTTTCGCTTTTGAGGTAGTGGACGAGATATTTCATCAGGGCGTCCACTTCGTCCTTGGGGCGGTTCCAATTCTCCGCCGAGAAGGCGTAGAGCGTCAGGTATTTGATGCCGAGTTCGCCGGCGGTGCGAATGATGACGCGTGCGGATTCGGCGCCAGCGCGGTGCCCCTCGACACGCGGTAGATGGCGATGCTTGGCCCAACGGCCATTGCCATCCATGATGACGGCCACGTGCTTCGGCAGGTTGGCCTTGGCTTCGGTTGAGAGATGTGCAGGAGCACTCATTTTCAGCCACAAATTACGCAGACGCGGCGGATTAAAAAGTAAAAACTGTATTGCGAAAACTTGACTGAGTAGGGCTGACTCAGTATTCAGCTCGAACGGATGTATGAAATCATATTTTTCTTGGCTGACCTCTGCCGTCTTACTTTTTGCGCTCAAGACCAATGCTCAAACTATACTTCAGATTGCTTCCAGCCACGACGCTAGTTTTTTTGTCAAGAGTGACGGTAGCTTGTGGAAAGGAGATTTTGCTCATGCGGTGGCGAAGCGAAAAGAGAGGATGCAGCATCTCACGGATGAACTAAAAAAACACCCGGGCTCAAGACAGGTGTTCGACCAAATCCGCGAAGAAGGAAATCACAACACTTCGGACAATTTTGAACCGACCGACCTGATTGTTTCCAATGGTGTAACCGCAGTTGCTATGAATATTCAGGGTGACACTTTTTTTACCAAAAGTGACGGCAGCCTTTGGGCAATGGGAAACAATGATGGCGGTTTTTTGGGTGATGGCACTTTTAACACTCCGGAACACCCGGTTCAAATTGTGTCCAACGGAGTAGTCGCAGTCGCCTGTGGGCAAGACTTCACGGTTTTTCTGAAAAGTGACGGCAGCCTCTGGGGTTTTGGAGAGAATACTGACGGCGCATTAGGAAACAGCCCCGAACACGACCGTGTCCTGCATCCGAAACGGATCATTAATGGAGATGTTGCCGCCATCGCCGCTGGTTATTCACACTGTCTGTTTGTCAAGCGAGACGGCAGCTTGTGGGGCATGGGGAATAATGGCTATGGGCAATTGGGGCTTGGCACAAACATAAATCAAACCTTTTCACCCATTGAGATCGTCGCATCCAACGTAGTGCGCGTTGCCGCTGGTCAGAACCATACTTTGTTCATCAAAACCGACGGTGGCCTCTGGGCGATGGGATTAAACGATTTCGGCCAAATCGGCGACTGCACCATCGATTGGCCGAGTCGACCAAAACAAATTATCGCTAGCGATGTCGTTGCTGTCACAGCCGGCCACGCAGGAAGTCTCTTCTTGAAAAAAGATGGGAGCTTATGGGGCATGGGGATCAATTGGGGAAGCGACTACGGCGAAGGTATCGAATTTCAGTCCAGGTGTCCGACACAGATTTTTGCCGGTAACAATTCAACGCTGGTTGCCGGCTATTACTACAATGCTCAGCTCAAAACGTGTGCCAGTATTTGGGCGGGTAAATTCGACAACAATCCGGTCCGGGTCACTTCTATTGCCAACATCACTGAACAGCAATCGACGCAGACAAGCATTTCTGACCCCAATTGGATATCAATCGACCTACTGGAGGATGGTAAAGTCCGACTGACTTATCAGGGTGTTGGAGGAAAAACATATGCATTTGAACGGTCCATCAGTCTGACCACTCCCAACTGGTTGCCATTGATAACAAACACAGCACCCAGCAACGGAGTGCTAGTGATTACCAACAGCCCCGATATTACAGTCAACAATTTTTGGCGAATTCGCTTCGTGCCTTAAGGCTAATTCTTTTTGCTCACACAAAAATCGTCTGCTCGCGGCCGGGGCCGACGGAGGCGATGAACAGCTTGGCCTCAGTCAATTCGGCGATGGCTTTCAAATACTCGCGGCATTTCGGCGGCAATTGCTTCCACGAACGGGCGTTGTGCGTCGGCGTGCGCCAGCCGGGGAATTCCGCGTAGACCGGTTCACAGCGCGCGAGCACTTCGACGTCGTTTGGCATGTAATCGTATTTCTTTTTGCCGTCACGATAGCCGATGCAAACTTTGATGGTCTCGACAGTGTCGAGGCCGTCGATGTTGGTGACCGCGAGGTCATCAATGCCGTTGACCATGGTGGCGTGGCGCGTGGCAACCGAATCGAACCAACCACAGCGGCGCGCGCGGCCGGTGGTGGCGCCGAATTCACGCCCCATGGCGTGAAGCATGTCGGCGATCTCCGCATTCTCGGTCGGCAACGGCCCCTCGCCCACGCGTGTGGTGTAGGCTTTCAGCACGCCGACGACGCGGTCCATGCGATTGGGCGCGACACCGGAACCGGTGCAGGCTCCGCCCGAGGTAGTGTTCGACGAGGTCACATACGGGTACGTGCCGTGATCAATGTCCAGGAAAGTGCCTTGCGCGCCTTCGAACAAAACATCATCACCCCGGCGGATCGCCTGGTGCAGAAAAGTGACGGTGTTAGTGACGAACGGCTTCAAGTAATCGCCCGCCTTGCGGTAGGTGGTGTAAACTTCCTTGAAGGAAAGCGGTTTGGCCCCAAAGGCCTTCAGCACTTCATTGTTCTCTTTGATTTTCGCCGCGAGCTTTGCCTCGAAACGTTCGGTGTTAATCAAATCGATCATGCGCAAGCCAACACGCGCGGCTTTGTCGCCGTAAGCGGGGCCGATGCCGCGTTTGGTAGTGCCGATTTTATTTTTGCCCTTGAGCACCTCGCGCTGGGCGTCCAATTCGCGATGATACGGAAAAACGACGTGGGCGGTTTCGCTGACGAACAGGTTGCCGTTGACCTTGATGTCGAGTTTGCGCAGGCCTTCGATTTCGCTGACGAGGCCGACGGGATCCACGACGACACCGTTGCCAATGACGCAGATTTTCTTCTTGCGCAGGATGCCGGACGGGATGAGGTGCAGGACGTATTTTTTCTTGCCGATGAAAACCGTGTGCCCGGCGTTGTTGCCGCCCTGCGTGCGGACGACAATGTCCGCCTGCTCGGTGAGCACATCGATAATTTTGCCTTTGCCTTCATCGCCCCATTGGGCGCCGACTAGAATCGTATTTGCCATGTTCGTTCGTTGGCCGTCATGCGGCGTAGAAATAAAAATCCCCGAATTTTCATTCGGGGCAAAGCGCACAGTCTTTGCCGTGTGAAGCTAAAAAACTATGAAAGCACTGTCAACGTTCATTGCGCCCGCAATTTTCGTTCGACACTCAACACTCCACAGCCGACACTTCCCGCATGGCTTTTCCGCCCGATTTGCACATGCACACGCCGCTTTGCCGTCACGCAACCGGCGAACCGGTCGATTATGCTCGGCGCGCGCTCGAACTTGGTTTCACGGAGATCGGTTTTTCGGACCATTCGCCGATGCGGCAGGATGATTTCGATGACTGGCGAATGCGCTTTGATCAATTGGGTGAATACGTGGAGAAAGTGCGTAAGGCGCAAAAGGATTTTCCGCAACTCACGATCCGGCTCGCGCTGGAAGTGGATTATCTGCCCGGTCAGGAGGAATGGATTCGTGAACTGGCGACGCTGCATCCATGGGATTATTTCATCGGCTCAGTGCATTACGTCTCCGATTCGTGGGCGATAGACAGCCCCTACAAACTTTCGGAATGGAAAAACCGCGATGTGATGGAAGTCTGGTCGATTTATTTTGAGCGACTGACGATGGCGGCGGATTCCAAGCTGTTTGAAATCATCGGCCACGCGGATTTGCCGAAAAAATTCGGGCATCGCCCGACAGGTGATTGCACGCCAACATTTGAGAAATTCCTGAAAGCGGCGAAGGCGAATAATTGCGCGCTCGACGTGAACACCGCCGGGTTGCGGAAGGATTGCAAAGAAATTTATCCCAGCCGCGCCTTCCTGACGCTGGCGTTTCAACATGGAATCCCGATCACCTTCGGCTCCGATGCGCACGCGCCGGAGGAAGTGGGGATGAATTTCAAAGAGGCGGTCGAACTGGCGCGGAGCGTGGGCTACACACATTGTTTGCGGTTCGCGCAACGGCGCGCGAGCCAAGTGATTCTCTAACGCGATATGGACATCAAAAATCTGGCCGACGTGCCGGCCTTCACCACGAAGGACGGTTCGGAAATTCGCGAGTTACTGGCGCATCGCAATTCAGCGATTCGAAATCAAAGCCTCGCGGAAGCGCGACTGCCCGTCGGCGCGAGCACACAGGAGCATTACCATCCCAAGGCGGAGGAGATTTATTATATCACGCACGGCACCGGACGCATGCGCATCGAGGGAGAATTACGCGAGGTAAAGCCGGGCGATGCGATTGCGATTCCACCGGGCAGGAAACACAAGTTGTGGAACATCGGCACGGAAGTTTTGCGATTGCTCTGCTGCTGCGCACCCGCGTACGAGCACGAGGATACGGTGATTACGGAAACGTAATCGCACGCAGGTTTCACCACCAATTCTCTTTGATATTCATTTGGAGCGAATAGAATCGCGGCGTCGTGGGATCGATGGATTCAGTATGAGAAACCATCGTGTTTGTTTCCGTGGACACACCGTCGAGATAATGCCACATCGCTTCGTTCAAATTCGTCTTGTAATACAGACTGACAGGCAGCCGCCCCCACGTTTTCCAATTGAACGTGATTTGATTGTCCTGCATTGCTGATTGAAAAACCGGCGCTTCCACCGGTCGCAGGCAATAGAGATCATGCACCGGCTGTGAACTTAAGCCGTACAAGTTTCCGTCCGGCCCTTTCGTCAGGCCTACTCGCGGAAGCGCACCTTTTCCCCAGCCTGTATCAAAATAGAATAAGCCCGCAAAGTCTCCGTTGGTGGAAATCTGAAACACTTGGCCTGCGCTCCGACCGGTGATGTATGTCGTTCCGTAAAACAGCCCGTTAGTGACTTCGAGCAATCTGCACTGGGGCTCTGCTCCGTCTGAATAGGAGAACGTATGCAGGATGGTAAAGTCCCCGTTCGTTGTGACTCTAAACACTTTTGACGAACGGTCATTGGTGTCCGTGAAATCGATACCACTCGTGCACCCATAGAGGGCACCATCCGAGCCTAAAATGATCGGATTAACATAGGCGCCATTGGTGCTGTCGAACGTGACGAGCGTGGAAACCTGGCCGTCGGGAGTCATTCGAAAAACGGTGCCGTTACCGTAGGCGCCGCCCTGTTGAGTAGTGCCATAAAAATTTCCGTCATTCGCCTCGACGATGCTATTCGGAAAAGCGTATGTCTCACTGAAGCTGTGCAAGAGCGTAAAAACTCCATTGGTCGTCAATTTGAAAGCAACGCCATCGCCGCTGTAGGGGGTCCCGTCAAAACCGATGCCACCACAGGACGTCAAACCATAAAGGTTTCCATCTCGCGCCATGGTCAAGACCGACGGATTGCCGCCGTTGGTCATGTCGAACGAATAAAGGGCCGTCAGAAGCCCGTTCGTTTCGAGACGATAAACGGTACCAGCCCCCATGCCACCTCCCTCGAAAGCCGTCCCGTAAAAAGTTCCGTCGGGTGCCTGCACGGGAGCATAATGAGGCAGACTTCCATTGGTGCCATCGAAAGGGACAAAGGTGATAGCGCCATCGACAGTGGTTTTGAAAATACTGCCCTTTCCAAACGTTCCACCCTGAGGCGCGGCGCCGTAAAGCAAGCCATCCCTGCCCAATGTCAATTCGGAGTCAGGATTCATGCCGCTAAAGGTGCTATCCGGCACCACGGTCGTGCACATCAAGCGAGGTTGGGCCTCGCAAACGGCAACTGTCGCGCACAACGCCAACAAATAAAAATACCCTTTCATTCACCTCTTAATCAGCAATTCGCGAGCCAAAAAGTCAGAAACAATTGCCGCTCAAGGACAAGGGATTGCCCGGTGTTTTCGCTGCGCGGACAGCTTCAATTCTTCACGGATTGACAATTTTTTTTCGGTCGGGCAGGCTCGGCGGCAATCAAGAATCAGTCGGTTGGCACACCCTGAATTATGAGTGAAATCAAATTCGCCTGCCCTTCCTGCCAGCAACACATTCAATGCGGACCCGAGTACTCCGGAATGGAAATCCCCTGCCCGGCTTGCCAATCCAAAATGACCGTCCCCGCTCCCGCGGGTTTTGCTGCACCACCACCACCGCCGGCGCCGGCCTTGCGAACTTCAGCGTCCGCCACTGCCGTGGCACCTCCGCCTCCTGCTGCCATGACAGCGACGGGAAGCCCGGCCTGTCCGAATTGCGGAAACGAGGTTTCCCCGCGTGCCATCATGTGCGTGAAGTGCGGGACGAATCTGAAGACCGGGCAGAAGGTCAGCCGTCCGGGCATGCCCGGCGTGAGCGCTAGAACGACAATGGTGGCAGCGGCGGCGGGTCCGACTGTCTGGTATAAAACAGCTTATCCGTACTTGGGTGCTTATTTCGCAGTGCTTGCCCTGGT
>DASZPR010000660.1:0-4339 GCA_035550235.1 Verrucomicrobiia bacterium
AGCAGCTCGCCCTCGATTTGGGCGCAAAACTCGGCACGGCGGACTACACGAGTGGAAATCTTCCCGCGTGCCAGCGCATTGATTGGCAATATACGGTTTCCGCCGGCCTCACGTATGCCATCAATCCTCATGCCAGCCTCAATCTCGGTGGTTGGGCGGATTTAGGCCGCAATGCCTTGGATTCCGTGACCAATCCTCAGGTGCGGGAGTACGACCGTCATCAAATCTCGTTAAGTATTTTGGTTAAGCTTTGAGTGAAAGCGCCCTTCGTCCCGGTGAATCGCCGGGACGAAGACAAAACGCATCGGCCACTAAAAACGAACGCAAACGAAAGACCTGCCGTGGAAACAAATTCTGAACTCAAAAGTCTCCTGGATAAAATCGCCGCGGAACTGATCTTCGCCGAGCCGGGCAAAGACGCGGGACTTCTGCCGGTCAATTGTCTGCTCGGCCAAATCGAGGAATTAGTCGGCGCGCAAAAGGCTCCGGAGCCATTGACTCTCGCGGTCCAACAGGCCCGCCGTTGGGTGGATAATGTTTTCGAAACCAGCGGTACCTTCAGCGGACCCGTGCTCAAACAATTCGGGGAATGGGTTGTTTGGTGCCAGGCGGCTTCGCAAGCCGTTCAAAACCAATCCCCGCTGGCGGCGTTGCCGGACCGTTGGCAGGCCGCCGCGCCACCATCCTCCGGAGTTTCCGCAGCCGTTGCCGCACCCGCGGCCGCCGCGACGGAGGACTCGGTGATCGTCTTGAACGTGGAACAGGACAAGGATTTGTTGGTGGAATTCATCAATGAATCTCAAGAGCACTTGCAAAATATCGAACAGGGTGTCCTGGTGCTCGAGGATCATCCTTCCGATGCCGAGACGCTCAACTCCATCTTCCGCGCCTTCCACACGTTCAAAGGCGGGTCCGGTTTTTTGAATCTCACGCCATTGCGAACGCTGGCGCACGAACTCGAATCACTCCTTGACCTCGCCCGCCAGCACAAGCTGTCCATCACGCCGCCCATCATCAACGTCATCCTGGCAGGCGGGGATACGCTCAAACAATTTATCGAGCAGATCGGCGCGCAGGTGTCAGGAACAAAACCGCTGGCGCCTATTGATATTCCAATCGGGCCTTTGCTCGCCTCGATTCGCGCCGTTTTAGCTCAAGACCAAACGGTTGCCGCCGTGTCTTCTGCTAGTGCCCCCGTTGAATCTCGCCGGGGCGTCGCCGTTCCGAACCAGAACCCGTTACCACCCGCTGAAACAGCGAATTTGCAGTCCGGCGGGTCGCAGACTGGAACGAACGGCGCCGCCCGGCAAAACGCCGGAACTTCCGTTAAGGTCGATACGCTCAAGCTCGACAGCCTCATTGACCTCGTCGGCGAACTCGTGATTGCGCAATCGCTGGTGGTTCAAAACCAGGACCTCAATTCATTGCAGAGCGAGCAGTTGACCCGCGATCTCGCGCGGTTGGGACGCATCAGCAAGGACCTGCAACGCACCGCGATGTCACTCCGAATGGTTCCGATCCGGGCAACCTTTCAAAAGATGAACCGGCTCGTCCGCGACATTGCCGCCAAAATCGGCAAGCAGGTCCAATTGGTCACTGAAGGTGAAGAGACCGAATTGGATCGCAATATCGTCGAGGAAATCAGTGATCCCTTGATTCACATGATCCGGAATTCCGTCGACCACGGTTTGGAACGCCCCGAGATTCGCCAGCAAAATGGAAAGCCGCAGCAAGGAACCGTCACGCTCAAGGCTTTTCACCAGGGCGGAAACATCGTGATCCAGATTCAGGACGACGGCGCTGGCTTGAATCGGGAGCGTATTTTGGCCAAGGCGGTGGAGAAGGGACTCGCGAGGCCCGGGGAACAATTATCGGACAGCGATGTTTTCAAATTTATTCTGGCCGCGGGATTCTCAACCGCGGAAAAAGTCACCGACCTCTCCGGTCGCGGCGTCGGCATGGATGTGGTCCGCCGGAATATTGAAAAGCTTCGCGGCAAAATCGAGATCAGCTCCGTTCCCGGAAAGGGCGCCAGCTTCAGCATTTTCCTGCCGTTGACGCTCGCGATTATTGACGGACTGCTGGTTAGTGTCGGCAAGGAGCGTTATATCCTGCCGACCTTGTCGATTAGCGAATCGTTTCGCCCGCGCCCCGAGATGCTCAGTAACGTCCAGGGTCACGGCGAAATGGTGAACGTGCGTGGCAAGCTGCGCCCGTTGCTGCGCTTGTATTCGCATTTCGGTATCGAACCCACTTCAACCGATCCGATGTCCAGCATCATCGTGGTCGTGGAATCGGGAAGCGGTACGCGCTGTGTGCTGGTCGACCACTTGTTGGGCAAACAGGAAGTTGTCATAAAAAGTCTCGAAGAGAATTTTCGCCAGAACCGAAGCGTGGCGGGTGCCGCCATCCTTGGCGATGGCCGGGTCGGTCTGATTCTGGATCCGGAATCTCTGGTGCGCCTGGATTCGAGCACGTTGAAAGAAGCGGCTTAAAAGGTTTTATGTCTTCTCCAACCACAACGACCAGGCGTATTCGGGTGCTGATCGTCGATGATTCCGCGCTGGCGCGGACCATCATAGCCAAGAGCCTCGCTCCGTTTGCCGATATCGAAGTCGTCGGCACCGCGGTGGATCCCTATGTGGCGCGTGACCTCATTATCGAATTAAAACCTGACGTCATTACGCTCGATATCGAGATGCCCCGCATGGATGGCATCTCTTTTCTCAAGGTCCTGATGAGGCATCGCCCCATGCCGGTCATCATTCTGAGTTCACTCACCGCGGCCGCATCTGAGAAAGCTCTGGAAGCGCTTCAAGCCGGCGCAGTCGATGTGATGGAAAAGCCTAGTGGCTCCTACTCGGCTCATTCAGACGGCACGCACCTGGCCAACAAAATCCGGGCCGCAGCCCACACCAATATCCGGGTCCGGGTTCAGGAAGTGAGGCAGATTCAAACGCCGCCGCAAATGGTCCGGAGACCGGCCGCCACGAGCAACCGCTCATTTCCCGCGCGGCGGCTGATTCTTTTGGGCGCCTCCACCGGGGGTACTCAGGCGCTGAAAGAAGTGCTCATGTCCATGAACGGGGATCTGCCCGGTATCTGCATCGTGCAACACATCCCGGCGTATTTCTCAAAAGCTTTCGCCGATCGCCTGAATCAGACGTGTCAGATGGAAGTTCGCGAAGCCAAGCATGGAGACGTGGTGCGCGCAGGATTGGCGCTGATTGCGCCTGGCGGCTATCACCTGGTGATCAAGTGGAAGGTGGACCGTTACCTGGTGGAACTGAATCAAAGTGCCCCGATCCATTACCAATGCCCGGCGGTGGATATTTTATTTGAATCAGCGGTTAAAGCCGGCGCCGGTCCCTACACCGCCGCTGCCCTACTGACGGGAATGGGTGTGGATGGCGCGGCCGGATTATTGCACTTGCGGGAGGCGGGAGCGTCGACCATTGCCCAGGATGAGGCGAGCTCGATTGTTTTCGGAATGCCCCGTGAAGCCATTCGCCTGGGCGCCGCCCAGCAGGTTCTCCCTTTGGACCAAATCGGATTGCGCCTGGAACAATTGGCCTCGGCGCCATCGGATAGGCCAGAGTCTCCCGTGTCGCCTCCAGGCAATCTCCGGCCAGACCGGGCTTCAATTTAAGAATTATTTATGAATAAACCCATACACGAGTTGGAAGAGTTGACGCGGGAGGCGGTACACGAGGTGTTTGAAAGCATGGTGTCCATGAGTGTGACGCCGGAAGATCCCGTGCCGACCGCGGATGCCACCGGAGAGATAGTGGCTTCGGTTGGTTTCGTAGGCGAGAAGACCAACGGCGTGCTTTATCTTTATGCCGGAGTCAGTTTTATCCGCGCGGTTACCAGCCAAATGCTCGGAATACCCGAGCACGAGGTGGACAGCGACGAAATGGTAAATGACGCCTTCGGTGAGTTGACCAATATGGTGGCGGGATATGTGAAAACCCGTCTCGCCAATAGTAACGGCGGCGCCTGCGCCCTGACCATTCCCTCGATAGTGCGAGGAAAACGATTGACGGTCGAAGGCTCCACCGACGTGACCCGAAAGATCATGGGTTTCCAAAATGGTAACCATCATTTCATGACAGAGCTGTTGCTGAAAGACCCGGCCAAATCAAAGTAATTTTATGAGCATCAAAATCTTGACCGTCGACGACAGCAAAACCATTCGCCAGATCGTTGCGAAAGCATTCAGGCTTTACGATTGCAATGTGTTGGAAGCCGCCAATGGAGTTTTGGGTTTGGCGGTTGCCAGCCGGGAGAAGCCGGACGTTATCCTTTTGGACTACACGATGCCTGTGATGGATGGGTT
>DASZPR010000661.1:0-5388 GCA_035550235.1 Verrucomicrobiia bacterium
TCGCCACCTGGTTGTAAGTCGTGTGGACGCGATTCGTCTTCGGCCAGATCGCGGTTGGCAACGCATCCGCGTATGTGGATTTCAGTTTCGACGCCGCGCGATAGTCCAGCAATTGCCGCACGACCTCGTGCTCCGGCGCGAGCGCCATCAAAGTCTGTTCGTCCGTCGCGTATTGACCCGTCTTCGTTTTCTTCGGCGCCTCGCAAATCTTCATCACGTCGAAGAGAATTTCGCCGAGTTGCCGCGGCGAATTCAGATTAAACTCGCGGCCGGCGGCCTGGCAGAGGGATTTTTGCAAGTGATCCATCTCGCGAGAAAGCTGCGCTGAAAATTCCGCCAACGCCGCGGACTCCACGCGAATCCCCTCGAACTCCATATCGACCAGCACAGAGATCAGCGGCGATTCAATCTCGTAAAAGACGCGTTCCTGCGCCTTTTCCTTCAGTGACGGCTCCAGCGCATCGCGCAATTGCAACGCGACATCCGCCATTTCCATCGTGCGCTCCGCGGTTTTTTCCGACGCCACATCGCCGAGGCTGAGCTGCTCTTCCTTGGCGCCCTCCGCAGCGACACTCAGACTGTAGCCGAGATATGCCTCGGACAAATAACCGAGCGTATGGCGCATGTCGGGCTCGATGAGGCTGTGCGCCACCATGGTGTCGAACAATTTTCCGCGCAACGAAATGCGGCGCCACTTGAGCACGCTCGCATCAAATTTCAAATTGTGCCCAACTTTCTCGATCGACTCCGCCTCCAACACCGGCCGAAACTCCTGGAGAATTTTCCCCGCCGTTTTTTCATCCGGCAGCGGCACATAAAATCCCGCGTGCGCTTGAAGAGAAAACGCGAGCCCTGAAAGCCGCGCGTCTTTCGCCTCGTCACCGCTCGTGTCCGCTTTGAAACAAAAGCTCGGCAGGGCTGACAGCGTTTTGATGAGCTTTGCGCGCTCGGCGGCGGTGGAAATTATTTTGTAATCGTGCGGGACGTCGGCCAGGTGTTTTAGTGGCGCTGTTGGTGCTTTGCTCGCTTCTCCCTCACCCCGACCCTCTCCCTCGAGGAGAGGGGGAAGTTGTTCCTGCGTCGGGCTCGGTGGGACATTGCTGGATGGCTCGGCGGGAGCAGCAGTGGAAGTGGTGCTATCTGCTTTAGATTGAAATCCCCTGCCCGCTTTGAAATCATCACCAAACAATCGCTTCCCAATCGAATTAAATTCCCATTCGATCAACATCTCCTTGACCTTCGGCTCATCTGGCGGACGCAATTTCAACTCTTCCAGCTTGTATTCGCACGGTGAATTGCAATCGAGCGTCACGAGTTTTTTTGAGAGCAACGCCATGTCGCGATGCGTCTCCAAATTCTCCTTCAGCTTGCCTTTCAATTCGCTCGTCTTCGCCAGCAGATTTTCCACGCTACCGAATTGGGCGATCAATTTCGTCGCCGTTTTTTCGCCGATGCCTGGCACGCCTGGGACGTTGTCCACCGAATCGCCCATCAGCGCGAGAATATCGATGACCTGCTCCGTGCGCTCAATGCCCCAGCGCGCGCGAATCTCCGGAATGCCCATGATTTCCACGCCGTCACCCTGGCGCGATGGCCGGTACAAAAACGTGTTTTCGTCCACGAGCTGTCCGAAATCCTTGTCCGGCGTGACCATGTACGTTTGGAAACCCTCCTTCTCAGCGCGGCGCGCGAGTGTGCCGATGATATCATCGGCCTCATAGCCGTCGCATTCCAAAATCGGCACGTGAAAGGCCTCAAGCATTCGGCGCACGTGCGGCAGCGCTGCGGATAAATCCTCCGGCATCGCCTGGCGCGTGGCTTTGTATTCCGGATATACCGTGTGACGCGGCGTGGGCGCATCCGTGTCGAACGCCACGGCGAGGTGGGTCGGCTGTTGTTTGCTCAGAATCTCGAGGAGCGTTTGCGTGAAACCATACAGCGCGGAACTGTTCACGCCTTTCGAAGTGAAAATCGGGCGCGCAATCAGCGCAAAATGGGCGCGATACACGAGCGCCATGCCGTCGAGAAGAAATAGCCGTTTCGCCATGAATGGATTTTACGATTTACGATATACGATTTACGAGTCCAGATTCAAAATGGCGCATGGCTCGTAAATCGCAAATCGCTCAGATCACTTCCTTGTAAACATCCGGGTGCGGGCGGGAAATAATCACCGCATTCACCAGCACGCCGGCATCGCCAATGACCTGGCGGCCTGCGGCCATTGCCGATTGGACCGACCCTACATCGCCGGTCATGGTCACGAATGCTTTGCCGCCGAGCGCCATCGCGAGGCGAATTTCGAGCAATTGCACCGAGGCCGCTTTTGCCGCGGCGTCTGCGCCCTGGATGAGCGTCGCAACATTGAATGATTCCAGAATTCCGAGCGCGCCATTCGGCTCGACCGGTTGCGTGCGACCGAGCGCCACGAAGACATCGGGATGAATATTGGGGATGACGAATGAATCAATCAGGCAGCCGTTCGCGGCCTGCGCGCCGGCTTCCACGGCGGCTTGCACACCTGCGGTTTCACCACCGATCATCACCATGTATTTGCCGGAGCAAATCGAGCGCGAGAGCAGCAGCCGCACCGTGCCTGCCTTTAACATCGTGTCAGCCACTTCGAATCCCGCCGCCACGGAGGACAATTCTATCAAACCAATGGATCTATCTTGCATGTGTTTGTGCCGGTCTCGCCGGTTTTTACGCTCGATTCAAAATAATATGTTTGTCCGTCACGGCTTCCACCGTCCCGGCGAATGGCGCGTGAATGATTGCGCCCATCGTCTTTTCCGGTATCTCGCCAACCTGCTGGCCTTTGGTCACGCGATCGCCCGCTTTCACCAATGAAATATTCGGCGCGCCGGCGTTTTGTTTGAGAGCGATCATCGCGCGTTTGGGTTGGAAGTTCACGTCCTCCAAATGCGCCGGGTGATCGTATTCCTGGATGTCCATTCTTTTCATCAACGACTTGATGGGTACGCGGCGACCATCGCGCATGGGATGCGGCTTCACTTCCATTTTGCCGGTCCATTTCATGTTCGCCTTGCGCAATTCGTTCTTGGAATTATCGCACGCTTCCTTCGGATACAATTCCTCAGGGCAACCGTAGAGCGTGCACAGCCCGCACGCGCAGCACAGCGCCGCGAGTTCATTCCAATGCTTTACGTCCGTGGCCGTGAACGCCAAACTGCGCATCACCGCGTGCGGTTGGACGTCGTAGCCGAGCAAAAAGCGCGGGCAATATTCCGTGCAATAACGGCATTGATCGCACGCGGATTTTCCAATCTGCGCCTGTGCCTTGTAGGGCTTCAATTTGCGCTCAATGACGTGATGCGTGCGTGGGAGCACGACGACGCCGGTCGTCGTCTTGGTAATCGGCTCGTCGAGATTTTCCGTGGTCTGGCCCATCATCAATCCGCCGATCACCAGCACCGGGTCCGGCACGGAAAAGCCGCCCGTGGCTTCAATGATTTCGCGAAACGTGGCGCCGATCGGCACGGTCAGCGTGAGCGGATGATTCACCGCGCCGGCAATGGTCAGTGTTTTTTCAATGACCGGCTTGCCTTCAGAAGCGGCCGCGATGTTCGCCAGCGTCTCCACATTGTTCACCACGCAACCGACCTGAATGGGAATGCCCGCGGGTGGAATCAGTCGGCCGGTGGTGGTGTAAACCAAATCGTATTCGTCGCCCGCCGGGTAATAATCTCCGAGCAGATGCACGCGCACGGTGGTTCCCTGGCAGGCCGCTTCCATGGATTCGACCGCGTGTTTGTTTTTCGCCTTGATGCCGACGATGCCTTGCTTCGCGCCGAGCGCATTCATGGAGAGCAACATGCCTTGCACGATCTCTTTGGAAAAATGCTCCATCACGGCGGCGTCCTTGTGCAGCAGAGGCTCGCATTCCGCGCCGTTGGCGATGACGGTGTCCGCCTTCGCTGCGAGTTTCACGTGTGCGGGAAATCCACCGCCGCCCGCGCCTACCACACCGGCTTTTTTGACTTGATCAGCAAGCGTCATTTATAGCGTGGTATGTTACGTCGGTACCATGGGTGAAAGCCACCCGAAATAAGTAAAAGGAATGTTGTAGCGAATCGGCGCGCTTCAGTCGTGAATTGCATGGCACTACGATTTGGCACGATCGAGCACGACCGATGTTGTGGCATAATAACTTGCGCTGTGCGACGAAGGCACTTCCAGCACTCCGGCAACGCGACGCAAAAACTCCACGTTAAACCGATTCGGCGCTCCTTTTTTGCTGATGAGCCCATTTCCCTTATCTATTCCCTTGCTCCTTGTCGACATCCTACCTTGTCCCGGAGACAGGGTCAATCGCGGGCGGAACAATATTTGAATCTTATAACAAAAACGAGACTTTGGGGAGGCGTCGCTCCTGGTAGGCCGCAAAATAATCCGCCGTCGGCGCGCGGAGCGACGCCCCACCATCGCGGGCAACCAGAGGATTGACCTCCGGTCGTCTTGTTTTCAGGATGTGGAATCCGTGGAAGACGGACACCGCGCTTTTTGAAGAGCGATCCAAATCGGCACGTTGCGCAATTTCGAATTGAATTATGAAAAAACTTAGCCTGGTTAAAGGCAGTCTGCAGGCGCTCATGGCACTCGCTATGATGGCGGTAATTAATGGATTCACGGTGGAAACCCGGGTCGCGCCCATTCCGGATTTGCCGCCGCCGCAGGCCGAGGACAGCGTGCCGATGGGCGATTCGCGGTCGTTTCCCGAAATGAAATTGGATTTGCCGATTGCGCCCGGACCTTTCGAGCCGACGTGGGCATCCATCGAGAAAAATTATCCCGGCGAACCGGCGTGGCTGCGCGAGGCGAAGTTCGGCATTTGGGTTCACTTCGGTCCGCAATCGGCGGGAGAGAGCGGCGACTGGTATGCGCGCAAAATGTATGTGCCCGGCACCACCGCTTACAAAAATCATCTCAAGACCTACGGCCATCCATCAGAGACTGGCTATATGGACGTCCTGCACCGGTGGAATCCCAGCAAACTCGATCCGGCGGCGCTTACCAAAATCTATCAAGCCGCCGGCGCGCGTTTCCTGTTGATCCAAGGCGTGCATCACGACAATTTCGATTTATGGAACTCCCATTTTCAACCGTGGAATTCGGTCAACATTGGGCCGAAACGCGATCTTATCGGTGAATGGGCCAAGGCTTGCCGCGCAGAGGGTATGCGATTTGGAGTCACGTTCCACCACGAATACACCTGGTGGTGGTGGCAGACCGCGTTCGGCAGCGACAAGACCGGGCCGCAAGCCGGCGTGCCTTACGACGGCAATCTGACGCTCGCCGATGGCAAAGGGAAATGGTGGGAAGGCCTCGACCCGCGCCGGCTTTACGGAATTGACCTGCGCGAATACA
>DASZPR010000662.1:0-8368 GCA_035550235.1 Verrucomicrobiia bacterium
CCCAAGCACCAAGCCACAGAGAAGATCCAAGGGACCAAATCCCAAATAATGCTGCGGAATCCGCCTCGTTACCTCGGCGGCTACGGGAAAATGGCGGCGGTCGCAGATCGCCGTCATACAGGATTACAACATTTTGCCGGAGCGCATGGCGGCAAAGCGGGCGGCGCCGATGAGGGCGGTTTTGTCGTTGATGATGACGCGGACGGGCATGGCGGCCAAAAGATTTTTCATGCGGCCGTTGCCAATGAAGGCTTTCATGAATTTGCCGTCGGTCAGTTTGGAAATTATTTTGGGGGCGATGCCGCCGCCGATGTAAACACCACCGGTGGCGAGGACTTTTAACGCGAGGTTCGCGGCTTCGGCGCCGTAATATTCAACGAACAGGTCGAGGGCCTGCATGCAGAGTTCGGATTTTTGTTCGAGCGCGGCGCGGGTCACGACTTTGGGCGGTTCTTCGCTGCGCAATTCGGTGGCGAGCCACGCGGGTTCGGCGCCGCGGTTCGTATCGCGCAGGAATTCGTAAATATGAAATTGGCCGGGGCCGGAGAGGACGGCTTCCCAATCCACCTGACCGAAGCGTTTGCGGAGGTAATTCAAAAGTTCGATGTCTAAATCCGTCCGTGGAGCAAAATCCGAGTGGCCGCCCTCGGAGGCGATGGGCAGATGGCGGTTGCCGTCCCAAAACAGGCCGGCTTCGCCCAATCCGGTGCCGGCGGAAATGATGGCGGCGTTGCCGATGGCGCCTTCTTCGCCTTTGTTGAGCGTGACAAAGTCGCTGGGCGTGAGGCCGTAAAGGCCGTGGGCGTTGGCCTCGAGATCGTTGATGAGCCAGACGTGTTTGGCGCCGATGGCTTCCTTGATGTCTTTGTCGACGATGACCCAGGGGAGATTAGTGACGGCGACGCGCCCTTTCTTGACGGGACCGGCGATGCCGAAGCAGGCGTAGTCGGCTTTCAATTTACGCGCGGAGAGAAATTGCCGGGCGATTTCCTCGAGGCTCGAATAATCGCGACTGGGAAAGGAGGCAAGGTTGTCCGGATGGAGACGAAGCCCTTCAGTGAAATATGCCAGGTTAACTTTTGTTCCGCCGATGTCTCCTGCAAGAATCATATCCGGAAACTTACAATGATGATTTTTGACAGCAAGGGAATTGCGCAGTGATGGGATTGGATTGTCGGATCGGTGGATCAGGATGGGTCATGAACTTTTCAAGTTTGCCGCCGTGGTTTAACGCAGAGGCGCGAAGATGACGCAGAGGAACGCCGAGATTGATAAAGTCTGCTCCGCGAAACTCTGCGAACGCCGCGTCCCAGCGTTAAAATAAATGTTCATCAAAATGAGGCGGTCAAAGTCCATGACCTACGGGGGAACGGGGGGCCGTCGGCAAGAGGGCCGTAAGCACACTGTTTGTTGGCAATTTGGACTGAATTGTGCTATTTTAAAGGAAGAGCCTAGCTTGCCATGTTTTGTCCAGCTTTTGGGCAAAACAGACGTATTTTCGTCCATTTTATGGGGTTATTGCTGCAGGGTATGAATAAAGTGCCAGAAAATCCAACGAAACCGTATTTGCGGGTGCTTCACCTGGAAGATAACTCGTTGGATGCGGAATTAATTAAAATGGAATTGGAAAGGACGAAAATCCCCTGCTCCATCACTCAGGTCTGGACACAGGCGGATTTTGAAGCGGCTCTGCAGAAGGGCGGAATCGATATCTTTCTATCCGATTCCCAATTGCCCAGTTTCGAAACGATGAAAGCGCTGACGCGCACACGGGAGGTTTGTCCCGACGTTCCGTTCGTTTTCGTCTCGGGAGCGACTTCGCCGGTACGGAAGGCAAACGCGTTTTTCCGGGGTGCGACTGACTTCATCGAGAAAAATGAGCTTCCGAGATTGGTCTCTTTGATAGACCGGTTATTTTCGGAAACAAAAAGCGACGAGACAAAGCCGTTGCCGGAAATGGGCGCGCCGGTGATGGTGCAATGCAGGGGATTCAGTTGTCTCGGCTACCGGGATCGCGAGGGAAAGTGGCGGGATTATGCGCGGTCAACCGAATTGCCAACTGTGATTGGCTGGAGCGACCTTTAGAACACGGCTTTCGCCCTGCCCTCTACTTGCTATAATAATTCCAACCTGCCTGCTGACGATTGGGTTCAGTCGATGGCTTATCAATGACAGTTTGACCGTCGGTCCGGGCGCCGGAGCCGCCGTTATGTCGGATGATCAGGTAGAAGATCACGACACCGGCGACGAGCATCGCCAGAACCGGAATGAGCCAGAATTCCATTCCCATAATATTATCCTCCGATTGTTTATGGTTATGTTTTTTTGCTTCACTCTTACTTTACTCCGGAATTGAAAAGGTGCGAGTGAAATGTTGGGGTTCAAAATGGGCGGGCAATCCATCGTGCAAGCGTTCGTCCGGGTTTTGATGCAAAGGAGAATAACGCTATAAGCGCGATTCCCAGAAGCAGGAGCGTTGACCCCGAATCGGGCACCACTTCCCCGTGCAGTCCCTCGGAACTGGCCGTGCGATACTCGTATTGTACGTCCGAGAAAGGAGGAAAGTTGGGGATGCAGGTAGGTCGAGCGTCCCAAAGAATCCTAGAATCGTAGTAGACACTACCAAACTGGCCGAGTTCCAAACCACTGATGAAATGTCTTTCAATGTTCCACATGAAACCGGGGCCCTCGCTGACGTCGTCGATACCCCAATCGTATGGCTGCGAATAATCGTTTCCACTCCAGTGGGCGTGAAAGGTGATCAAAGCCCAGGACCCCTCAAAGGGTGTGCCGGGAGGATTCGCCATGCTCTCATCAATTTCCAAAGTGCCCGAGAGGGTGCCGCCGCCGTCCCATTGAGACTGCCAAAAGCGATAGGCGATTGCCGACGCTGATTGGATGGATCCGAGCAATACGACTGACATTAGGAAGAGGCAAAGATGCCGAAGTGCGGATTTCATAATCTCCTTTCAATGAAATTTTGCTCCTGTTGCTACAATCTCGATTTCGACGCCTAATCGTGAAAAATGTCAAGGGCTCAAATCGAAAAGAGAGACTGATTTTGGGAAAAGGATTAGCAAGTTTTACTGGCCCATTAGGAGCACGGGAGAAGACTGATGCAAAACCCGGGAATGAGGCGGGGAGAATTTCGCGTTTTAATGCGAGCCCACCTTCGTGCACTTCCGCCTTCGCTGCGCTTCGGCGCGGCAATTTTCAAAGGCCGTTGTGAGCAGCGGCCTTTGAAAATTGGTGCCAGAGGAGGGAATCGAACCCCCGACCAAAGGCTTATGAGTCCTCTGCTCTACCCCTGAGCTACTCTGGCAGATACAAAGCGCGCGGTAAATTATGGGGGAACACTCTCGCGCGCAAGTTGGAAGTTAAGGAACATTGGCAAATGTCCGAGGTTCAAAGAGCCAATGCGAAATGCCCTTTGTTCTTGTTAGGACCGGATCGGTTTGGTCTCATGTTCCGATAGCATGAAACGCCTCATCGCAGAGTTCCTCGGCACTTTTATTTTGGTCTTTGCCGGGACGGGAGCCATCGTGGTCAATGACGTGACCGGTGGCGTGATTACTCACGTGGGCGTGGCGCTCTCGTTCGGGTTAGTGGTGCTCGCGATGATTTATACGTTCGGTGATATTTCGGGGGCGCATCTTAACCCGGCAGTGACGTTGGGATTTTGGACGGCTCGCCGGATGCCTTTTCGTGATGTACTGCCGTATGTTATCAGCCAACTTTTAGGAGCGATGGCGGCGAGTGCTTTTCTGCGACTCACGTTTCCGCAAAACAAATTGCTGGGCGCTACGATGCCGAGCGGTTCCGAGATGCAATCGTTCGCGCTGGAAGTGATTTTGACGTTCATCCTGATGCTCACGATTTTGAACGTTTCAACGGGGGCAAAGGAAAAAGGCATCACCGCGGGAATCGCGGTGGGCGCCATCATCGCTCTGGAGGCGATGTTCGCGGGGCCGATTTGCGGAGCGTCCATGAACCCGGCGCGTTCGTTTGGCCCGGCGCTGGTGTCCGGGCATTTTGAGCATTTGTGGCTTTACCTTGTCGCCCCGGTGATTGGGGCGAGTGTGGCGACTGTGGCCTGTCGCTGCGTGCGGGAATCAGATTGTTGCCGGGCGCCAAAACCGGAGCACAGCGTATGAAAACCAAAGTTTTGTTTGTCTGCATTCATAACAGCGCGCGAAGCCAGATGGCGGAAGCGTTCCTGAATCAACTGTGCGGTGACGAGTTCGAAGCGCAGAGCGCGGGGATTGAATCGGGCAAGTTGAACCCGGTAGTGGTGGCGGCCATGGCGGAAATCGGATTCGATATTTCGGGCAACAAAACAAAAACCGTGGAGGAGATGATTCAGTCCGGGCAACGGTTCTCGCATGTTATCACGGTCTGCGATGAAACGAGCGCGGAGCGATGCCCGGTTTATCCCGGAGTGACGACGCGGTTGCATTGGAGTTTCCCTGACCCGTCTGGTTTTCAGGGAACCGGCGAGGATCGGTTGAACAAAACCCGGGAGGTTCGCGATGCGATCCAAAAACGCATCCGTGCGTGGTGCTCCGAAGTGTGTCGGGAGACCGCGTGTTGCTAATCTGCGGTTATTTCGCCGAGCGCCAATGGTTTGCGAGGCGTTTGGCTTCCGCGGCGGTCAGGGAGATGACGGCGCCGTGTTTGGGGGAGGAGAAGTTCGTGGCTTTCATCACGCCGTCGTTGAAGTAACCGAGTTTGGTGAACGTTTTGAAGTCCGTGGTTTCGGCGAAGCCCATGTTGCTGGGACGGAGGCCAAAAACGTCATACATGAGCACCCATTTATTTTCACCGTTGCGCTTCCAGAGGTTGGGCGCTTCGTGTCCCAACGTTTCCGGACTCACCTTGGCCGGGTCAAAAACGTAGTCGCGATTTATTTTGTCTGAAACGGCTTGTTTGATGCCGCCGTCACGTTCCTGGGCCACGTAAAAAAGATGGAACTTGTCGCCCACTTTGGAAATATCGCCATCGAGAATTTGGATGTCGCGCGGATATTTGAAAAGCACTTCGGGGTATGTTTCCAGTTTTGTGAAGGCGTCGTCGGTGTAGCTGTAATAAAGGCCGGTCTTTCCGTGGCCGAAACGCAAAGTGAAATAAATCATCATCTTGCCTTTTTCGGCATCGTAAATAGTTTCCGGCGCCCAGACGCAGCCGATGTCTGCCAGGCCGGGAAACGCCTGGTCGACGCGCAGGTCGGTGTGCGACCAATCCACGAGGTTGGTTGATTTCATGAGCACGAGGGCGCGGTTGTTGCCCCAATCGTATTTGCTGGCGTCACGCTGCCATTCGGTGGTGCGATAGCCCATTTGCCGGCCGAGAATGTTCAGGTCGGTCATCGAGAGGTAGAAGGCGTTGTCGGGGCCGCGGACGATGTGAGGGTCGCGGATGCCTTTTTGTTCGGCGATGTCGGCGCCCTTCATGACGGGCTGGCCGTTGTTAACGTCGGTGAAGGTGTAGCCATCGGAGCTGAGCGCGAAATAAAGGCTGTGGTCCTGATCTTTAAAATAGACGAGCAGGTAGGCCGCCATGTCCTTTTCATCGGGAACACCGGCGTGGCTGTTTATTCCGCAAGTGAACAAGGCGGACACAAAGAGGGCCAGGTGAAGGAATCGGAAACTGAAAGATCGGGCTTTCGATGAATGGAAAGGATTGGTCATGAGGTGCAAAAGTAATGTCAGAGGCATTGGTTCTTCATCTGCGACTTGGACTGTGTACTCGGTTTTTATCCGAATCACCATCAAAGAATCGTGGGGCGGCTTCGCGGCATGGAACATCCTGAATTACAGTCGGAAACAGCAAATTTATAGGGTGCATACCCCATAGGAGCGCGGACTTGGATTTTTCAAATTAGTTTCAACGCTTGGCAAAAGGGGAAGTGCGTCCTCACGCTTCTCTTTTTTGCGTACAAGCGAAAAATGATTTTGATTGCGCATCAACACAACACACCAAGTGCAAAGTTTTTGCAAAATGGCTATTCAACCTATTTGAATTGAGAATCCGATGGCAGACTTTAGACAAACTAGCGCACACATGCCCGAACGCAGTGTCATCTTGTTGGCAGAAGATGAGGAAGATTACGTCTTGCTCATCAAAAAAGCGTTTGAGCAGGCGGAAATTCTGAATCCTCTCCACGTGGTTTCCACGGGACTGGAAATGATGGCGTATTTGAAGGGCGATGGAAAATATTCCAACCGCGACGAATATCCGCTGCCGGATTTGCTGTTGCTCGACATCAAGTTGCCGGGCTTCACCGGACTGGAGATTCTGGGCTGGATACGATCGCACCCCGGATTGGCGGGGTTGCGGGTGGTGATTCTGACTTCTTCTGAAGATGTGAAGGATGTGAACGATGCGTATCGGCTCGGAGCAAATTCGTTCCTGATGAAGCCGTATGATTTTTCGGATCTCGTTTTCCTAGCCAAGACACTCCAGGCCTATTGGCTGCAACTAAGCAAGTGTCCCGATAGTTTTCGTTCGCCCAAGCCCGAGCAAAAAATCGAAAAACCGAGCGAGGCGGAAAAAAGGGATGAAAATTCCTGACGCCTGGTCAGAGTTTCCAAGAAGGTAAATACGACGAAAGGCGGATTGCGGGAATTCGTCGTTCGGAGCAGGCTCAATCCCATGACCACACGCGCCCTTTCCCGTCGACAATTCATTCGCCGCACCACTGCTGCGGCGGTTGGTTTTCCGTTTGTGAGTTCACTTGCGTTGCGAGCTGCCGAGGGTGAACCGCGCAAACTGGGTTTCGCGCTGGTGGGCCTGGGCGGGTTGAGCACGGGGCAACTCGCGCCTGCTCTGCAGAAGACGAAATATTGCCGGCTGGCGGCGATTGTCACCGGCACGCCCTCGAAAATTCCGGTTTGGAAATCCAAATACAACATTCCGGACAAGAATGTTTACAACTACGAGACGATGTCGCAGATGGCGGACAATCCTGACATCGATGTGGTTTACGTCGTCACGCCGAATGGGCTGCATGCGGAACACACCATCAAGGCGGCGAAGGCGGGGAAGCATGTGTTTTGTGAAAAGCCAATGGAGGTATCGGTCGAGAAGTGTGAACAGATGATTGCGGAGGTGAAAAACGCCAAGCGCCTGCTGGCGGTGGCGTATCGCTGCCAATTTGAACCGAATCACCTGGAGTGCCGCCGGCTTGCGATGGAACGCGTTTTCGGCGAATTGAAAATGATTGAAGCGGGCTTCAGCCGGGGGATTAACGTAGGCGAATGGCGGTTGAACAAAGCGTTGGCGGGGGGCGGGCCATTGGTGGACGTCGGTATTTACGCGTTGCAGACATGCCGGTTTATCAGCGGACGGGAACCGCTCGATGTCACGGCGAAATTTGGGCCGGTGACGGATCCGGTGAAATTTGCGGAGGTGGAGGCGAGCGTGGAATGGGAGATGACTTTTCCGGGCGGGTTAAAGACGAAATGCCGGACGAATTATGAGCGAGGCGATGCGAAGGGATTCACGGTCACGGCGGAGAAAGGGTCCTTCGGACTGGATCCGGCGTATTATTACAATGGCCTGCGCGGCACACGCAGCGACGGCCAGCCGCTTCATTTGCCGGAGGTGGATCAGTTCGCGACGGAAATGGATGATTTCGCGCAGTGCATCCTGAACAATCGGCCGAGCAAAGTTTCCGGGGAGGAAGGTTTACGAGATTTGAAGATCATGACGGCAATCTATGAATCGGCGCGGAGTGGCAAAACCGTGAAGCTGGCGAGCACCTAAGGAAATCGCGTAGGACGGCGGCTTACAAAATTTTAATGAATAAATTGCAAAAAAGGGTTAGCACGCAGCCGTAGTTCTGCTATGATGAATATGTCCGGTGATAATACGTTTCTTCAGCGCGGTTCTCCACCGCCACCTCCTTGGCGTTTGTCACCGGACGCTCTTTTTGACCGGACTCGAGAGGAAAGCTCACGCAGGAAATTGACGAGCGAAAACGCCCATTGATTTTCGAGGAGAAGGTGCTTGTTGTCCCCTATTCGGCTCCCGCGGCGCCCACATTAGTTTGATTTTTCCAGCTGCTATTGCACGGGAAGGGTGCCCTCCGCATCTCGAAAAATACTGAACATCGAACTCTGAACGCAGAAGGAAAAGTTTAGAAGCCTGTCGAGGCCGAATGCGAGTGTTCGGGTGGGTCGCCGACAGTGTGGCGAATGACGCTGAGCATTTCTTCCTGGTCGATCGGCTTTTGGAAAAAGGCAACCGCGCCGGCGGACAAGGCTTTTTCCCGGAACTTGGAGGATTCGCCGCTCGTTATAAAAATGATCGGAGTGTCGCGGACTTCATCAATGCGACGTAGCCAGTCGAGAATCAAAAAACCATCCCA
>DASZPR010000663.1:0-2107 GCA_035550235.1 Verrucomicrobiia bacterium
CGATGCTCGTGCCGCGCTGGCACCAGGCGGCGACGTTGCTTGCGGACGGGCGGGTGCTCGTGACGGGCGGCACCGGCAATAGCGGCGCGCTATCGGAAGCAGAAATTTACGATCCCTCCACGGGCCATTGGACCGGGACGACGTCGATGAATTCAAATCGCTGGGATCACACTGCGACGCTGATGGCCAACGGGGATGTCCTGGTGGCCGGCGGTTATACGGGCGGCAATTTCACCGCCACCGCAGAGATTTATCATCCGGCTTCGCAAACCTGGACCGTGACGACGAATTCGATGAGCGCCGGACGCCGGCTGGCCACGGCCACGCTGCTGAAGGACGGGCGGGTGCTCGTGGCCGGCGCGAACAACAACGGCAGCCTGCTCGCCAGCGCGGATATTTACGATCCCGCCGTTGGCGCGTGGTCGCCAACCTTCGGTCCCATGACGAGTGCGCGCGGTTACGATTCGGCGGTCCGGTTGGTGGATGGGCGGGTGCTGGTGGCGGGGGGCGACGATGATTTCACCGGCATCAACCTCAGCATCACGGCGGAAATTTTTGATCCGCAGGCGGGTACGACGCCCGCGATTGTGCTCGTGCCTTCGTCGACGCTGGTGAATGGCGTTTTTCAATTCGGCCTCCAGGCGACAGCGGGAGCGTCATTTACTGTTTGGGCCAGCACGAACGTTACCATCAACGGCGGCGGCTGGATTTCGCTGGGCACGATGACGGAAACTTCACCCGGCCAATACCAGTTCAGCGATGGGCAGGCGCCAAATCTTGCGCACCGATTTTATCGCGTGACCTCGCCCTGAGCGAGCGTTTGGGAATCATCGTTTCCCGAATGGGCGGCGGTCGCAAATTATTGCTGCCGGGTTGTCTGGGCGCGGGGAATTGGGTATTGTTTGGAAGCAGGAGATTCGACATGAGACTGTTGCTTTCATTGATGGTTGCGGTTGGGTTATTTGAAGCGGCAAATAGCTTTGGCATCACGGCGCGGGAGCTTCTGGCCTTGCCATCACCAGCGCAGAGAATGTGGGGCGCGCGGATTTTACAGGGATCATACGTGCCGCCGCCGCGCACGAACGGAGAAAAACTGGTTGCTCGTTTGGCGCTGGGGATGAAGGAGTCAGCGGTGGCGGGGTTGCTCGGTTCCGCCGGGGCGACGAATGAATCGACGGAAACCGTCAAGGGCGAGGTGGTCAAAACCTATCGCGTGGATGATTTGTGGGTGGTGCGTTGTTCGTTTACGAATGCGGTGGCCGGAAAATCGGAGGGTGGGTTGTCCGAAGCGAGGCTGGTGGAGCAAATGAACCAGGCTTATGTGGATCCTCCCGCGGATTTTACCGGTGTTTGGGTGACGTATTGGATGAATGGGCAGGTCAGTTACGAGCGGCATTATCAGAACGGACTGTTGGAAGGAGTGAATACGGGCTTTTATCCCAACGGCGCCAAATCGATCGTTATCTCTTATCACAACGGTGTGCCGGACGGCGAAGACACCGGTTTTTATCCGTCGGGGACGATTCAATACCAGGGCCACTACCGAGCGGGAAAGGAAGTGGGGCATTGGATTTGGTGTGGGGAGAATGGCGCGATCGAAACGGAACGGGATTACGATGCGAAGGGCAAGTGAGTGGTGGCGGCACGGATTCTTGCAATGAAAAGCGCCAGCCTTCCGCCGCTTTATGGGGACGACGCAACCGGACGGTAAATCACGTTGCTGGCTTCACGATGCGCAAAGCCGAGTGCAACTCGGCGCTCCCCGGAATGGCGGCGGTGGCCGGCCGCCCCATGTTATTTAATTACCGCCGGCGCCTTTAATGCATTGTTGGAGGCGGCGGAGGTCGTCAATGTCATCCTGGTCGAGGCAGGCGCTGCCGGCGATGCGGCCGTTTTTGCGCTCTTTCCATTTCCAGGTTTCCACATGGCCATCGGCAAAGGTCAGGTTGGCGTCGCGCGTGTTGTGACGATCGGCGGGGATGTCCAGCCAGTAATTTTGAAAGTAATCACCCAGTGAAATCACGCCAAAGGTCGGATCGGTGATTTCGTCGGCATCCGTATCAATGAACACGAACAGCGTGGAGGGGGAACGTATTTGGGATTCTTT
>DASZPR010000664.1:0-5149 GCA_035550235.1 Verrucomicrobiia bacterium
ATGGCAATTCACCGGTGAATGCGAAACGAACCGGATTGAATACGCCGTCAATCGCCACATGCAATGGTATCTCGGCGACGGCACGTACGGCGATGGTCCCGTGTTCCATTGGGATTATTACAATAGTTACGTTATCCAGCCGATGCTCCTGGAAGTCGTTCGCGTTTGCGCCGAGAAAAAACATCCGCTCGGTGCGTTGCGCCCCAAAATCATCGCGCGCGCCCGCCGGTATGCGCAGGTGCAGGAACGAATGATTTCTCCGGAAGGAACCTTCCCCGTGATGGGCCGCTCCAGCGCGTATCGTTTCGGAGCTTTTCAGGAACTATCCACAGTTTCTCTGCTCCATGAACTCCCGCCGTCTCTGAAGCCCGGCGCGGTTCGCTCCGGCCTCACCGCAGTCATTCGACGGATGGCCGAAGCCCCGGGAACTTTTGACGAACGCGGTTGGTTGCAAGTGGGCGCCGTCGGGCATCAACCATCCATTCGCGAAGGCTACATTTCGAGCGGCAGTCTCTATCTCTGTCTTTGCGGACTTGTCCATCTCGGCCTGCCTGCGGACGATGTCTTCTGGACTGCGCCCGCCGAACCGTGGACGCAAAAACGCATTTGGTCCGGCGCGGATATTCCGGCCGACCACGCTTACGAGGAATCTAAATGAAACCAACCCTGTTAATCGCATCGCTGGCGTTTGCGGCGGCGCAAATTCTAACTCCCTCCGTCGCCGAAGCGCGCCCGCCGGAGCACACCTTCGCCATCGGCACCAACGATTTCTTGCTCGACGGCCAGCGGTTTGAAATTCGCTGCGGAGAAATTCACGCCGCCCGCGTGCCGCGTGAATACTGGCGTCATCGCCTGCAAATGGCGAAAGCCATGGGCCTCAATACCGTTTGCGCATATTTATTTTGGAACCAGATCGAACCGCGCGAAGGAAAATTCGATTGGTCCGGACAGGCGGATGTCGCGGAATTTTGCCGCATCGCGCAGGAGGAAAAGCTTTGGGTGATTCTCCGTCCCGGACCCTATTCCTGCGCGGAATGGGAAATGGGTGGTTTGCCGTGGTGGTTGTTGAAATATGACGACATCAAATTGCGGACGCGCGATCCGCGCTTCCTTGATGCCGCAAAAAAATATCTGAAAGAAGTCGGTCGCGTCCTCGGGCCGCTGCAAATCACGCGCGGCGGCCCCATTGTCATGGTGCAGGTCGAAAACGAATACGGCTTCCTCGGAAAAGATGTCGATTACATGGGCGCGCTCCGCCAGTCGCTGGTGGACGCCGGTTTCAACGTGCCACTATTCGAATGTAACCCGCCGTATAATCTGAAAAACGGTTTTCGCTCCGACCTTTTCCAGGTCGTGAATTTTGGTTCCGATCCTGCAGGTAGCTTCAAATCCCTGCGCGAAGTGCTGCCGCAAGGCCCGCTGATGTGCGGCGAATTTTATCCCGGCTGGTTTGACACCTGGGGCTCGCCGCATCACCTGGGCAATACGCCGCGTTACCTCGGCGACCTCGAATACATGCTTAAGCACGACGAATCATTCAGCATTTATATGGTTCACGGTGGCACAACCTTCGGGCTGTGGTCGGGTGCGGATCGTCCCTTCAAGCCGGACACTTCGAGCTATGATTACGACGCTCCCATCAGCGAAGCGGGCTGGACCACCGAAAAGTTTTTCCAAACGAAGCAATTATTCGCGCAATATCTTCTCCCCGGCGAGACCATTCCCGAGCCGCCACCTAAAAATCCTGTCATCAGCATCAGTCCGGTGGAGTTTACCGAATCCGCCCCGGTATTTGCCAATTTGGGAAAAGCAGTCGCGAGCAAAACACCGCTCAACATGGAGAAATACGACCAGGCGCACGGCTGCATCCTGTATCGCACGACCGTTCCTGCCGGCGACGCGGGAACGCTTGATTTGGGAGTCGTCCACGACTTCGGGTTTGTGTTTCTCGACGGAAAACAGCTCGGCATTACGGATCGGCGCACCAGCAGTTTTAAAATCAAATTACCCGCGCGCACCCAGCCCGCCACACTCGATGTCCTCGTCGAAGCGATGGGCCGGGTTAATTTCGGCGAGGAAGTCCACGATCGCAAAGGGATTTGCGGCCCCGTGAAACTCGACGGAAATGAATTGAGTGACTGGAAAGTGTTCAGCCTGCCGCTCGATAAAAAAATGCTCGGCGGTTTGCATTTCAAAAAAGCGACGGCAGCCGGACCCGCCTTCTGGCGCGGCACGGTGAAGATTGACCAACCCGGCGACACATTCCTCGACTTGCGTTCCTGGGGCAAAGGCGTCGTGTGGGTGAATGGCCATTGTCTCGGCCGCTATTGGGACATCGGCCCGACGCAGACCGCCTACGTGCCCGGCCCGTGGCTCAAAAAAGGCAAAAACGAAATCGTGATTCTGGATTTGATCGGCCCCGAGAAACCGGTGGTCGCCGGTTTGGCGCTGCCCATTCTGAATGAATTGCATCCGGAAAAAGATTTCGCGCGCTCACATCGGCCGGTGGTCACGGTGACCCTCGATTCGGCCAAGCCCGTTTTGACGGCGAGCTTTGAACCGGGCACTGCCTTGCAGGAAGTTCATTTGCCTGCGCCAGCCAAAGGCCGTTACTTCTGCATTGAATCCCTCGACGCGTTTGACGGAAAACCCTATGCCGCCATCGGCGAGATCGACGTGCTCGACCGGTCCGGCAAGCCCATTAGCCACGACGGCTGGTCCGTGGCTTACGTCGACAGCGAAGAGCGCGAGAAGGAAGACGGGACGGCGGAAAATGCCATCGATGGCCAGACCGCGAACTACTGGCACACGCAATGGGGCTCGGCCCAGCCAAATCACCCGCATCGTTTTATAATCGATTTCGGCAAATCCCAAACAGTCTCCGGCTTCCGTTACGTGCCGCGCCAGGGTGCGGGCGATGTGAGCGGACGCATCAAAGCTTATCGCATTTATGTTGGCGACAACCTGGTTCAACGGTAAGCGAAGTGGCTGGCTACTCCCGCTGGTTTTTTCAACGGCGTTTCTGGGGGCCTTGCTGCCCGCGAGCGCTGCACCGCGCACCGATATCGAACTCAACTCGGATTGGAAATTCGAACGAGGTGAGGGCGGGGGAACCGCGCAGCTCCCGACCGCAGCCACCGTCAATGAAACCGGCTGGGAAAACATTTCGCTCCCTCATTGTTGGGGCTGGGAAGACGCGCAAAAGGGCAGGCCGTACTATCGTGGCCCCGGTTGGTATTGGCGGGAGGTGAACGTCGAAAAACCCGCGGCAGGCCGTCGATATTTTCTGCGCTTCGAAGCCGCCGGGTCCGTGGCCGACGTTTATTTCAATGGAAAATCGCTGGGACAACATCGCGGCGCTTTCGGCGCCTTTTGTTTTGAAATCACCAAACAATTGTCCCCGTCTGGCACAAATAATCTGGCCGTTCGCGTCAGCAACGCCGCCGAACCTGACGTCACGCCGCTGAGTGGCGATTTTCCCGTCTACGGCGGGCTCTACCGCTCGGTGCATTTGATCGAGACAGCTGACGCCTGTTTCACCCTCACGGACCACGCCTCGTCAGGCGTCGCGTGGCTGCAAAGCAGCGTTTCGGCGGAACAAGCCCTGCTAAACGTAAACACGGAAATTTCCAACGGCACCGGAAAAGATCAGCCCGGCAAACTCGTCGCAAAAATTATCGACGCCGACGGCCACGAAGTAGCGCACGCCGAACAAAAGATTGTTCTGAAGCCAAACGTCACCGCGCCTTTTCCCATTCAAATCACGGTTCAAAAGCCGCACTTGTGGAACGGCCGCAAGGATCCTTACTTGTATCACGCCATCGTCGAATTGCGTTCGGCAGACGCCGTGCGCGACAGCGTTGAACAATCGATTGGATTGCGTTCGTATTATGTCGATCCCGATAAAGGATTTTTCCTGAACGGCCGGCCGTACCATTTGCACGGCGCCAATCGGCATCAGGATCGCCCCGACAAAGGCTGGGCGATTTCGCAAGCCGACCAGGACGAGGATATTGCGCTCATCAAGGAGATCGGCTGCACGGTGCTTCGCTGCTCCCACTATGAGCAGAGCGACTATTTTTACAGCTTGTGTGATAAAGCGGGAATTCTCGTTTGGGCCGAATTGCCGCAGGTGGATAAAATCGGCGGCCGCCCTGAATTTGCCGAAACCTCGCGCAATCAACTTCTCGATTTAATCCGGCAAAACATCAATCACCCGTCAATTTTTGTCTGGAGCCTTTTCAATGAACTCCGTCCGAAAAATCCCGATCCGCATCGCGAGCTGCAGGATTTGAATATCGTTGCCCACGGCGAAGACCCCACGCGCCCGACCATCGCCGCAACCTGCACAACGGAACTGCCGCAAATGAACAAGATTCCCGACTTGTTGGGTTGGAATGTTTATTACGGTTGGTACGGCGATTGGGGCCCGTTGTCCGAGTATGATTCCATGCGCGCAGGCTATCGCTACACGAGCCGAAGCGGCGGTTATTGCGTGAGCGAATACGGCGCCGGCGCCAACATTAATCAGCACGAGCAAAATCCGAGCAGGCCCAGGAACGACGGCCAATGGCATCCGGAAGAGTATCAAGGCATTCTTCACGAGAAGGCCTGGGCGGAATTGAAATCAGCACCCTACATTTGGGGCACGTTTGTCTGGTGTATGTTCGATTTCACCAGCTACTGGCGGCACGAAGGCGGAATGGTGGGCCGCAACGACAAAGGCCTGGTCACCGCCGATCGCAAAACGAAGAAGGACGCCTTTTATTTCTACAAAGCCAACTGGTCGGACGAGCCGGTGCTCTACATCACGAGCCGCCGCTACACCGAGCGCACCAATGCCGTCACGGACGTTAAGATTTACTCCAATGCATCCCAGGCGGAATTGTTGGTCAACGGCGCCTCCCAGGGCACGCGCACCAACGACGGCAACGGCGTGATCTTGTGGCAATCGATCAGACTGAACTCCGGCGCAAACGCAATTGAAACGCGCGCCCAACGCAACGGCCAATCGTTGACCGATCATTGCGAATGGAACTTCCAGCCGCAGCCGGCTCAATGATTCGTGGTCTCGCTCGCCGGCGCGGAAGTCGGTTCGGCTGCCGGCAGGCTCTTTAGATAAGTGCCGTAACCGATGACGATCGTAGAG
>DASZPR010000665.1:0-2189 GCA_035550235.1 Verrucomicrobiia bacterium
AAGCCGGCGCGGTAAACCCATTCAAAGATTTGCACGATTGCATCGATGACCGTTTGCGGCTGAAGAGCAATCGTGCCCGGCCAGCGATGCGAGTGCCCGAGCGAACAGCCGTAGCTCAGCGTGGGTAAAACCGGCGCTCCAGTTTCGCGCGAGACTGCCTCACAGAGCAAAGTCGCGTTGCGCGAATCCATACCCACGCCAAGGTGCGGCCCGTGCTGCTCCGTGGCGCCAACCGGCAGCAGACACAAATCCATCCCGGACTGACGCAGCGAACCGATTTCTTCCCACGTCAGCGACTCCCACCGCAACGGTCGTTGTTGCAGGGCGTCAGTCATTTCTTCTTCGCCTTCTTTTTCTTCCGCTCCGGCCAGTACGGCGGAGGCGGCAATTTCGTCTCCGGTTTGCGGCCGAGCTTTCCCTCATTCACCAGCGTGGCGAGCACGTCCATGATGGCGCGCGTGCCGATGAGCGCTGTCTTATCCCCCACGTCATACTGCGGCGCAACTTCCACAACCTCCATGCCGCACAAACCTTCGCGCGCCACCAGTCGCAACAACCGCAACACCTCGCGCGGCAGAAAACCACCCGGTTCCGGCCAGCCCGTGCCGGGCACAAAACCGGCATCAAGCGAATCCACGTCGAAGCTGAGATAAACGGCCTTCGCGCCGTTACTCCACGCGATGTCGAGCGCGATTTCCGCCGCCTTGTCCACGCCCATCATTACAATGTCCTCGATGGTGAGCACGCTGGTGCCGCGCGAGCGCCCCACTTTCACGCCCGGCCGCGGCGCCTGCCAACCGCCGATGCCGAGTTGCACCAGATTCACGGGCGGAGCATTCGGAATATTCGTCGCATGAAACCAGGGGCACGTGTGCATCCGTTCGTCCATGTCGGTTTCCTGCGTGTCGACGTGACGATCGATGTGAATGATGCCGACCGGGCCATCAATGTAAGGTGCAATGCCGCGCACATCGGGATAACCAATTGAATGATCCCCACCGAGCATGATGGGAAACACGCCATTGGAGCGCACATGCGCCACGGCTTTCGAGATTTGGTCGAAACCCTTCTCGATATTCGCAATGGCGAACACGTCGCCGACGTCGCACCACTTCAACGACTCGCGCAGATCAACGCCGAGCTCATAATTATAAGTGCCGTAAAGCGCAGAAATACGCCGAATCGCCTGGGGCCCAAAACGTGTTCCACTGCGATACGTTGTGCCGATATCAAACGGCACGCCAATGACCGCGGCATCAAACCCGGAAACTTTTTTTACGTCCTCGAGATAGTGCGTTTTGCAAAACGTGTTGATGCCGGCGAAGTGCGGCAGTTCGCCGCGCGCGAACGTGGAAATGGTGCGGTCCTTGATCGAAGGCGCGGCTTCAAGACCGTATTCAATGCAACGATCCACTTCTTCTTTCCAACCCTTCGAGCCGAGTTCCGCCTCGCGATATTTGGCCCACGCGCCCTGACGGACGGCAGGATCAAAAATCTCCGGATGAGCATGTCCCGGCGGCACCTGTCCCGGCGCGCCGTAGTCCGCGTGTTGCACCGGTTTCCACGCGTAACCCTCCGGATGTTCCGGATGCGGATGATGCGAACTCGGCAGATCGGGAAATGGCGGCCAGTTTTCACCGGCCGGCGGCGCGTGAAATTTACTCTGCGCACCGGGCTTATCGGCATGGTGATGCACGCCGGGATCGAACGTGTGGCCGGGCGCGTCATGATGTTCCTTGCCTTCGTTATGCGCGAGATCGTGTTGCGCTTCTTTCGTGACCGAACGGACTCTGCGAATCTTTTTAGGATGTGAATGACCAAAACCCATAAATATGGAATAAACAGACGGTTAAAAAATCTGGAAACAATGGTTCCGTGGAACCGGGACGTGCTGGTGGGTTCAGGACTGAACGGGAGGGCCGCAGCAGATATCGATCAACGTGAGGCGCTGAAAGAAACGGCTATCATCAAACGTCTGTGACGTTTTTGATTCAATGAAACTAGCCATGCCCACCTTCAAGCAGTGGACATGCCATGAATGAATTTGAGACGACAGAATCGCACAGAGGCTTTTAAACGCTTGCAAACAAAGCGGAAGAACGCTGTTAAATTTCAATGGCGAAATTTGCCCGCAGATTTTTAACCGCGAAAACGTGGCGGGTTTTGAACAGGATGATAACAAGGATGCA
>DASZPR010000666.1:0-5447 GCA_035550235.1 Verrucomicrobiia bacterium
CACGGCGGAACCAATGGCCGTGGTGCACGCCATCGGCCCGCATGCCGAACACGCCATTGAGCCGTATCATTTCTTCAAGCCACCGATCGTTCATGTGGAAGGCGCGGTGCCCATGCGCGATCCGCACGATGCGGATTTGCATTTCAATGTGGATGGCGGCGAATTTGCGTCCTGGAAATTTCAAGTGCCGCGCATCAGCGGAAAAATCGATTGGGTAGGTGAACACCTCGAAGTACGAGACGTGCAGTCCGATTTTTACCTGGGAAAAGCCTCGGGAAATGCGGCGTTTGATTTCCTGCCGAATCACACGGCAAACTACCGTTTCAATGCGGTGGCCACGGATGCCAATTTGCATTGGCTCGCCGAGGATTTGGTCAGCGGCAAAACCAACAAGCTCGAAGGTCTGCTCAACCTGCGGCTGGAGGTCACGGCGGCGAATTCCGCGGACTGGCAACAGACGCAGGGCGCGGGGCGGGCCGATTTGCGCGATGGGTTGATCTGGGACATTCCCATCTTTGGCGTGTTTTCGCCGGCGCTCGACACCATCATGCCGGGACTGGGCAGCAGCCGCGCGCGACAGGGCTCCGCGACGTTCACGATCACCAACGGAGTCATTGATTCCGAAGATTTGAAAATCGAAACGTTGATGGCGCGATTGCGATATTGGGGCTCCGTGGATTTAAAAGGCGCGGTCAACGCGCGCATGGAGGCCGAATTGTTTCGCAACACCTGGGTGGTGGGGCCGGTGTTGAGCCTCGCCCTGTGGCCGGTGAGCAAGACGTTTGAATATAAAATCACCGGCACCATCCATAAGCCAAAGAGCGATCCGGTTTACATTCCGAAAATCTTTTTCTTCCCGCTGCACCCGGTGCAGACCATCAAAGACATGATTCCGCCGCCGGAAGAGTCGTCGACGAACTTGTTTCCCGAAGTGGCGCCCTAATGATGCCGAAACCAAAGACCATCCCAATTGCGCTGACCATCGCTGGCTCTGACAGTAGCGGTGGCGCGGGCATCCAGGCGGATTTGAAAACATTCGCGGCGCTGGGCGTCCATGGGACGAGCGCCCTCACGTGTGTCACGGCCCAGAATCCCAGGCGGGTGCTGGCAATCCAGGCGTGCCGGCCGGAAATTGTGCGCGGACAAATTGAGGCGGTGATGGAGGAATTGCCACCAGCCGCGGTGAAGACTGGAATGCTTTATTCGGCGGAGATTATCCGAGTTGTCGCTGACTTTTTTCGAGGCAATCGTCGCACGCCATTGGTGGTGGACCCGGTGATGATTTCGACGAGTGGTTCGCGGTTGCTGAAACCGTCCGCCATCAAACGGTTGAAAAACGAGTTGCTGCCATTGGCGACGCTGGTAACACCCAATCTCGATGAGGCAATCGTCCTGACTGGGCGTCGGTTGAAATCGCCGGAGGATTTGCGCTGGGCAGCCCGGAAAATTCACGGCGATTTTGGGTGCGCGGCATTGATTAAAGGCGGCCACTTACGCAGCTCGAAAGAGGCAGTGGATATTTTCTTCGACGGCGCGAATGAATTGCTGCTGAGCGCACCGTTCGTGAAAGGCGTGCACACACACGGCACGGGTTGCACGTACTCGGCGGCAATCACGGGTTTTTTGGCACGCGATTATGGATTGCCAGAGGCAGTAGTGCGGGGGAAAGAATTTATTTCGCAGGCTATCGCGCAAAGTCAGGGCGTAGGCAGGCATTCCGTTTTGAATTCGTTTTGGAAAGAGGATTGAAGCCCAAGACGTTTCAAAGCACCGCGCACACGGAGTGACGCGCCCCCACCCTGCTGGCGGTAATTCGATCTCACTCTCCCATTTCCTTTTTTACAACCAGCTTTGCAGGCGCTCGCGCAATTGTTTTCGAGCGCGGTAGAGGCGGGATTCGATGGCTTTCGGGGTTGTTTCCAGAATGGCCGCGGCTTCGGCGATACTGCGTTCCTCCCATTCGCACAGGACGATCGCCTCATGCAAATCTTCCGGCAATCGTGCGACTTCCGCGCGGACGGCGGTGGCGCGTTCCGTGGCGAGGGCCTGCTCGCCGGGCGCGGCGTCTTGGGCAGGGAGAATATTTTCCAACGATTGCTCCGGGTCATCCGTCGCGGCAGTGAGGGAAATATTGGGATGCCGGGCGCGCCAGCGGAAATGATTGCGCGCGAGGTTCGCGGCGATGGTGTAGAGCCAGGTGGAAAATTTATCGCTCAGGCGAAAACTGGCGCGAGCGCGAAAGACTCGGGCGAAGGTTTCCTGCGCGAGATCGTTGGCATCGTCCTCATTGTTGACCATGCGGCAGAGGAAATGAAAGATGGGCGCGGCATGACGCTCCATGAGATCATTGAGCGCGGTGTCCTGGCCGGCTTTTAACCGTTCCATATCGGCCCGGTCTTGCGCATTGGCGTCAGTTTCCCCCATGCATGTGCCCGTGGTGGTCGGACATGGTTTGCTCGGTCTGCTCGTGCGCGCCGATGGTGAGGCGTTGCATCTCGGCGAGGTAGCGTCGCCCCTGCTCAGGCGGCATGGCCTGGCTGACTTCAATAAAATGCCCTAGCATCTGGGCCTGGCATTGCGAACGTAACAGGGCGAGCTCGGTCAATTTTTGTTTCGCGTCCTCGGTGATATTCGTGGCGCCCGCGAGTGCGGCGTCCAACTCCTCTTTTTTAGCGGCAATTTTCGCGCACATCTCGGCGCATTTCGGCATGTAACCATCGTGCAATTTGTGCATGCGAGCCATGTCGGCATCGCTCAAATGAAATTCCTGGCGCAACCAATCCAAATTGTCGGTCGATTGCGCGGCACACGATTCGCACACCCGGCGGCTCATAAAATAAGAGCCGGCGAACAACGCGGACGCCGCGAGCACAGCAATAATCAGGATGAGCAGCGAACGTTTCATCAGCGCAACGAGTTCGGCGCAACGGAAGTGAGATAGCGGCTTTGGGCTTCCTGATGGGCGGCCTCGCTGCCTTCGCGGATGCCGGCCAGCGAGCCAGCGCAAATCAAAACGACGGCGAGCGCCAGGGCAAATCGCGGACGCAAGGCCCACGCGGCAAGCGCGTCGAGCCAGGTGATTTTCGCAGCGGCTGGAATTTCGCTTTCCTCAATGCGCCGCCAGACGCCTTCTTGGAATCGCGGAGGCAGCGAAGGCGCCGAGCGCGATTCGCGCAATAATGCGCTGAGCCGGGCGTCTTCGGGATTGGGATTTTCTGGTTTCATGGAAAAAATCCGGGGCGGCGGATTTCACGCCGCCCCGAACGAACGAATTACTTGGTTGTCGCTCCTGAGCAACAGGACATATCGCCACCGGAACGATCTGCACAGGCGCCAATCATTTTCGGCGAGCCGGACATTTTGCGCGCACACATGAGTGATGGAGTCACTTCGGTGCTTTTGCCGGGAACGGTTTTGATCTGGTCATCCATAATGCGCGGAGAGACGGCAGACAAGCCGGGCGTCAAGTCCGGGTCGGAATTGTAGCCAGCAATGGTTTTTGGTTGACTATCAGCGGCTTTGGGTGACAGGAGACCGCCCGCCATAACATTCAAGCTGGCCATGCTAGCCACGCTCAGGGTGATTATCAGAGTGCGAGTTTTCATTTTCAATTTCAGTTTCAAGCGGTGCTGATTTATCCAGCACCTATTTTTAATACCCCAAGAGGCCTGGAATCACTCAATTTTTTCGCGGTAGCAAATGGGGCAAGGTTGGCCGCACCCGACTTAATTTGAACTAAGTTATTGATTTTAAACAGCATACAAAACACCCAGATACCCTCAATGTTTTCAGACGCCAGCCGGTCCTTGCAAGTTTGACGGGGTATGTTAAGCCTAGCGCGTTAACCCGCTCGCGAATGATTGAAATATTTTGCGGGGTTTGGGTCGGCGCGGGGTAGAATGGTTACGGCGCGGTATAAGCGCCACAAAATTGAGTTAAATTAGAATGTTATGAAATCATTGAATCGGTTCCACAAAATGATCCTGACGGGCACGGCGCTGCTGGCTTTGGCCGTAGTGACGGCAACGGCCGAAGATAAAAAACCAGCGCCGAAGCCGGACAAGCTGACGACGTGTCCGGTCTCCGGCGAAAAGCTCGGCGAAATGGGCAAGCCTTACATCTTCGAATACAAAGGCCGCGAAGTGAAGCTTTGCTGCCCGGATTGCAAAAAGGATTTCGAGAAGGATCCGGCCAAATATATGAAGAAGATCGAGGCCGCCGACAAGGAAGCGGCGAAGGATTCCAAAAAGGACGCCAAAAATTGACCTACAGTTGCCAAAAGCTGTTTAGCGCATCTGGCTAAACGGCGGCACACTGACACCATGAAAACGGCGCTGGCATTTGTTTGCAGTCTGATGCTTGCCTGGACGAATGTCGTCCTCGCGGCAACGGACGCCGGCGTGGTGAGCGCAGCACCTTCCTGTCACTGTGGCAGGAAGACCGGCTGTTGCGCCGCTAAACATTCCGCGCCGGAGTCGCAGCCCGTTTCTGCGGCCCCGGTCACTTCTTTTCAAAACCAGTTTTCTTTGATCGCACCGGCGACTGTGGCCTGGGCCCTGCCTGGCTCACCGGAGCGCGAAGTTCCCTCCCCAGTTTTCTCGTCGTTCCAGACGACCGGCACCGCGCTCTTCGCGTGGAATTGCGCCCGGCTGATCTGATTTTTCCCTTCGCACGCACGCAGTGTGTACCGCACGGACGCACTGTGCCCTGGATTTCCTTTTCGCGATGAGTTTAACGACGGGTTTTTGCTGGAGATGAATTTAAATCAAAAAATTGAGAATCGGTTTGATGGTGTTCGTAATCAACATCGAACATCCAACATGTTCTGTAGAAACCATCTTTTTGTCGCGGAGCGACGACGGAAATTAGCCAGCCACGAAGTGGCTGGAAATTTTGGTGTAACACCACGTCCTGAAAGGACGATGGAAACCATGAACGTTTCCGTTGTCCTTTCAGGACAAAGCGACACAATCCTTCGATACCAGCCACCTTGTGGCTGGCTAATTTCCTCATGTCGCTTCGCGACCAGCGAAAGGTTTCTACAGAACACCTCCAAAATCGAACCTCCAACCTCCAATGTGTGGCGTGTGGCCGCGTTTGGAATGGTTTTACTGCTTCTGCTCGCAGGCTGCAAAGGCGTGGCCACGAAGGATGAACGGGCGGCGCGGCGGCAATCGGAAATCGTGGCGGCCAATTATCGGCCCAATGGGCAGAAGGTGTTGCCGGAACTCACGGCTGATTCGAGCCTTAGCAATTACCTCGCGTTCGCGATGCTTAATCAGCCGAAGGTGGAAATCGCTTACTACGATTGGTTGGCGTCGGTGGAACGAATCACCGAGGCCAGATCACTGCCGGACCCGCAGTTCACGTTTCAAATGGATATTCAGAACGTGGTGACTTCCATCATGCCGGGCCTGATGGGCAGCATTCCGTGGCCGGAGAAGTTG
>DASZPR010000667.1:0-8835 GCA_035550235.1 Verrucomicrobiia bacterium
CATTGGTTCCGCCGTGCTGAATCCATTCGTCACATAAATCCTTCGTTCATCAAAAACCAGTTTCACCATGTCCGCGCTGAGTTGCTGCGTGGTTGCGATTTGCACGTGAGGCTGAATCAACGTCAACACGCGGTTCGTGTATTGAAGGTCGGCCGCAAAACTTTCCGCCGTGCTGCCGCGCACGGTAAAGTTCGTTACCATCACCCGCGCTTTTCCATTGATCGTCTCGTGATCATGCCAGCGCCCACGTATTTCCCCGTCGATCACCGGCGGCTTCGTCAAACTGAAGAACTCAAACACACGCATCTGATTGGTATCCAACAGCGGACGGAGCGCCAGCGGGCTGATGGTGCTGTGCAGTTGGAAATAAAAATCCTTCGTGCGTTCGTCGCTCGTGTGAATGAGATTCAGCCGGCCTTCCGGACGAACGGCCACCAGGTCGGGCAGCCGCCAGCACATATTCGAATAGGTAAAGTGCGAATCCGTTGTCAGCGCCTGCACGCCGCGAAAGGCTCCATTCTCCACATGGAATTGCCCGTTCAAAAATAGCGTGGGGCGCAGTTCTCCCCGCCAGTCAGGATGCCGGTTCGTCCATATCTCCGAGGGCAGAACCAGCGAGCCACCCGCCTGGATGTGAGGCGGTTTATTCCACGAATAGTTCGCCAGCCAATTTTGCGCCATCGGCGTCAATAGTGGCGCAATCTTTTTGCCGTCGAAATCTGAAGTCACATCGAAGGTCACGGCGCGGGTGGCCACGTTCAACTGCGCGCCCGCGTCCAGTTTGCCGCCGTAAAGTTTTGCGGACACTTTCTCCACGGTGAGTTCGGGGGCGAGCCATCGACCCGAAGCCGCGATTTCTTCGAGGTCCAATTTCGCCGCATGAACCTGCCGGGCACCGCATTCGAGCGTGATAGGATAAGGCGCCAATTTGGTCCACCACGCCCAGTTGGCATTCGTCGCCGGTGCGTTGGTGGGAAGGAGCAGGGTGGCGGAAACCTCGAATTGTCTGGCGGTGCCCCATTCCGTCACCACGTTGCTCCCTTGCAATTGGCCCTCGCCGGAAAGCGGAATCGGATTGGTCAACGAATGAAACCATTGCCCGGCCAGATGAATGTTCTCCGCGTGATTTGACCGGCTCTGCGCGGCGTCCGCCGTCAGCTCCAATTCCGCATGGATAATGTTCGTGTCCTCCGGCGTGGAAAACAAATGCACGGTGAACGCGAGGTTGGTCGTCGCCGCCCAGCGGGTGGTTGCGTCTTTCGCGCGGAAATTGATTTCTGCGCGCGATAATTGGTTGCTTCGCGGCGGCGAGAGGACGACGTAACAATTGAATCCGCTGGCCGTTCCCCATGCGGTATCGGCGGCGGGGGCCTGGATGTGCAGTTGGACCGCCATATTTTCCATCTTCAGCGCGTCGCCGCGAACATCCAGCTTCAGATTCGGGGGCGTCGAAAAATGAATCTGCTCCAGCGTATCGGACAGCCGCCGCAAGCGCGCCTGCAAGGTGCCGGGGGCCGCGGGTTTGCCGTGAAAATATTTCCAACTGCGTACCGCCGAGGCGTTGGTGATTGCGCCGGAAAGCTGGATGTTCGCGCCGCCGAACGTTGCCTGCAGATTATCGAGTTCCCAAACGTCATTGGTCAGCAGTTGCAGTTCCGTCTGGATATTCTCAATCTTCAGCGTCCGCGCCGGTTCATTCGTGGAGACGACCGGCCAGGTCAATTGCCCCTGCCGCAGTTGCAATGAATCCACCTGGATTTGCCGCTTGAGCAGCGCCGCGTAATCCAATTGCAACTGCACTTCCTTGACCGTCAATTGGGGGCTGGTCAAATCGTTCGTGCGGCCGAAGAAAACGTTTTCCGCCACAATCCCGTGGCTTGGCCGCCAGCGCAGCCGGCTGAACTGCAAATCCAATCCGCGCTCATGCAATTTTTCCACCAACGGATCCTTGACGAAATCCGGCAAACCGACCTTGTCGAGATAAAGCGCGAAGCCGACCAGCGCGAGAATGATCAGCAACACCGTGATTCGGCACCCGCGGAAAATGACCCGGAAACGATGCCATCGGCGAGGTGGAACGGGTTTCGCCATGTCAGGTGGAAGGAATCGAAAGACTGAACGCCACTGACGGCAATACGTCCGGCGGAAATTCAAAAATCCACGGTTCGCCGTTCAACAAAACAGACGCATAGGCCGACCCCAGTCGGGTGTGATTGCCCAATTGAAACGACAATTTCTCGCCGGTCTTCAATTCAATCGTAAGCTGGTAGAGCTTCGGGTCGATTCCAAAACCCGCCAGTTTGTCCGCGCCGTGGCCCACCCAGGAAAAAGCGGTCAGGTGCCCCAATTCGCGCACCGTATTGTCAATGGCCGAGTCATTGATCATCCCGCTGGAGCCGGGCGCCAGGGCCCAACCGTTTGTGCCTTTGTGAACGATTTCCCGCGTTTTACCCTCCTGCTGGATCGTGATGTGCGCAACGTTGGTAACGTCAAAACTCCAGATGTGCCGGTCCCGCATTTGCCAGCTCGCCGAAGGCAGCGCTTCGAAATCCGCCGGCGTGATTCCATAAACTGATTCTTCTCCAATCCGGCGGGCGAAGACCTGGTTGTTCGTGTTCACTCCGAAATCAATTATCGTTGGTGCATTCGTGGCCGTTGCCGAGGGAGCCCAGGCAATGATGAATTGCCGATCCGGCTTAGCGAGGCCGTATTGCGGGTATTGCGGCAGCAGGGTATCGGACACCGAATCCTTCACAAAATCCGCCACCTGCAGTTCCGAAAGCGTTCGCACCAGCCGCGTCGCGAGTGCATCGTCAGCCGGAAAATCCTGCGGCATCACGCGCCAGGTGTTGTTGGTGCGCCATTGCAGCGAAAACTCATCCTGGGCGATGACCTTGATCGAATCGACCGGCCCCAGCATCGTGACGAGATGCCGGTCGCGGAAAACGTCGTAGGAAGTATTCCATTGCGTGAGTGAATTTGTCGAAAGCGTGACCACCGCGGTTTGATCGCGCCGCCGCGCATAAATCAGTCCCGGACTGTTGGTGAGTTCCTTGCCGAAATCGAGCACCAGCACGGAGTTGCTGCCTTGTCCCAATGCGAACGTGAGGGCGGGGGTCAGTAGACCGAAGGAGTCCAGATCGGCCTTCGGATCGTCGGAAACAAAATCATGCACCTGCAACTGTTGCAATTTCTGCACGGCGTCGTCCACTTTTTCACTGTCCGCGCGCACTTTCAGGGGAAATGTCATCGCCCACAATCGATTGGTGGAATCCCGCTGCAGTACGAACGACCACTGGCTCCGGGTGGTGTTCGTCACCACGATTTTATCGAACGGCGCGGCGCCCGTGTCCGCCAGCCGGACATCCCGCCAGTCGTTTGCATTGGCGGGGAACAAATCCAGCACCGCTGAATCGACCACCGCCACGCCTTCAATGCCGGGGATCCGCACGAACACCTGGTCGCCGGGCGATGTCCGATGGCCGAATAGAATCGGGCGACCCGAATCGAGGATCAACGAAAGCTGCGGTGGCTCGATGCCATAATCCGCGGCGGCCTTCGGGTCCTTTCTCAATTCGTTTTCCGCGATCCGATGCGCTACCGTCAGTTTCTGCAACGTATCGAGCAGTTTTTGCACGTTGGTACTTTGCGCCGGGTAATCCACTGGCTCCGCCAGCCGCCAGCCGCCGTTCGTGCGCTCCACGCGAATCTCCGGCTGTCCCGCCGGCCGGATTTGCACGGACTTCACCGTTTGTGCATCAAGATCCGGGAGCAGGTAGGACGGGCCGATGACCGGGCGCGGGCGGAAGTGTTCAAAGAGAAAGATGAAAGCGAAGAGGGCCACCGCCACTGTCAACCAGAGCCAGGTATTCTTCGAACTCATGTGACAGGTTATTTTCTCCGACGCAGCCACACGAGGCTGCCGAACAAAAGGATGCCGCCCGGGATGGCTCCCAGCAGGATGCCTTTCACCGCGTTGATCTGGCCGGGGTTCATCAGCAGTTGATATTCCGAAACGGGCCGCGGTCCGAGACCCTCAAGGAAGGTGGTGCGTTCGAGCAGCCAATTGACCGCCGCATCCGCGAAATCCTGGTTCACTTTGAAGTCAATAATCTGGTTGTTGAGGAAATAGGAATCGCCGGTAATCAGCATGCGCGTGGCGCCACGTTCGGTGACCACGCCTTTCGGTACCCCTTTTTCCACCGCCACCATCAACGGGTAGCCGCGCCGGTCTCCATTCGGGTTGTCTTCCAGCACCGAGTTCGTGCTCGAGAACGCAAGTTCCGTCACTTGCGTTTCATCCGCGCCGGATTGCGAAGGCGCCTTGATGCGCTCGATCGGACGCGGGAGCACCATCTCCAATTGCTGGCCGAGGATCGGCTTCATGACATCGTGCAATGCCAGCGCGGATACCGAGAACGCCGCGCCTTTCTCGTCGATGGCGTAATCCGGATCGCGCACGGTGCTGTGTGTGACGCGCACATTCCATTTCGCGAGGATTTTCTCCAGCCCCAAATTGTGCTCCACGGAATTCCGGTCGAATAACGCGAACAACCGGCCGCCCTGGTCCAGATATTGTGAAATTTTTTCCTGTTCAGCGTCTTGAAATTCACCCTGCGGTCCGTCGATCACCAACAAATTGCAATCCAGCGGAATGGAATTCGTGCCCAGGAGATTATCGAGGGTGGCATTGGTGACGAAGTTGCGGCGGAACACCTCCGCCAGCTTGCTGCAGCCCTGGTCACTTGTATCGGTCGGCACGCGCTCGCCATGGCCCTGGAGAAAATAAGCCTTCAACGGCTTCGCCTGCGTCAGCGCGAATAATTTTGCCGTGAACAACATCTCGCCGTTGAACGCAACCCGTTTTTGATTGATGTAGAGTTTCGAATCATTCGTGGATTGCTGCCAGTCGAACCGGTATTGATTCAGCCAGTTGCCATCCACGGTGGTTACCCGGCCGTCGGAATCGAAGATGATAAAATCCTTGTTCGTGAAGGAGCCCATGTAACGTTTGGTTTGCAACGCGGCCGCTTCTCCGGGATTGCCAAGATAATCCACCGTTCTCACCTTCAATCTCCGCGAGTGCGCCTGGTATTCCTGCAGCAGATTGACGATGTCCGCGTACAACGGTTCTTCCTTATTGTAATAAATGATGACGTCGACGTCATTGGTAAGCGCTTTGAGCACGCTCAGGGTGCGGGGAGAAAGTTGTACGCGCGTATCGCTGCTCAAATAAATCCGTTTAAAGAAATAGCGGCTGCTCAGGTAATTGATCCCGGCCAAAATCGCGAATACCGCGATCGTCACCACGGTCACGCTGAAGGCGATGGTCCACTTTCGCCGCGGTGAGAAACTGGGATGAGGTGAGGGAGTGGTGGCCATGTTATTTCCAGCGGCGGCTTTCGATGACGCGCAACGTCAGAAATAAAAAGAAAAACGACGTGCTCACGTAGAAAACAATGACACGCGTATCCACGATGCCGCGGGTAAAATCAATCATCTGCTGCGTTAAATTAAAAAACACCAGCACTTGTCCTTGCCAGTGCCCGGTCGCGGACGTGTTTTGCGCGAGCCAATTCAACATCAGGAGCGCAATGCCCGCCACCAGCGTCAGCATTCCCGCGACGACCTGGCTTTTCGTCAAAGCCGAGGCAAAGCAACCGATGGCCAGGATCAGGCTGCCGGCCAGGAACAGCCCGAGATACATGCTGCAAAGCGTTCCCTTGTCCAGTGCGCCGGGTTGATTGGCGAAATGTTCCACGATGAACATGTAAGCCAAAGTTGGCAGCCACATCACCACAAAGAACGTTACCGCAGCGGTGAATTTCGCCGCCACAATCTGCACATCGCCCACCGGCGTGGTTGTGAGCGTCTCAAACGTGCCTGTGGATTTTTCCAAGGCGAACAGACGCATGGTAATGACCGGCGCCGTCAAAACGATGATGACCCACAAAAACAGGTTGTTGAAAAACACCTGCGTGATCGGCATGGAAATCGGCTCGGTGCCGATGCCATTCAACAGCGTGATGAAATCGAGACCCACCAATAGCGCCAGGCCCGAGATGATGACGTACCCGGTGATCGAAAGGAAAAAGCTGGCCAGTTCCCGGCGTGTCAGCGTGAGATATGCCCGCATCAAGCCCCCTCCTCCTCTTCCGGCGGTCGCGTGATCTTCACGTAAATGTCCTCGAGCGAATGGCGGTTGCGAGTCAGTTCACGCAAATACCAGCCGCGATCCCGCGCCACCGCAAAAATGTGCGGGCGCAAATCCGTCCCGTTGCTTGGCGTCAACGCGCACCGGAAAAATTCGCCGTCCGCCGGAGACACATCGTAGTGCTCAATCTCCGGCATTTGCGCCCAGCAATCGCATAAATCCTCAAGCGGCGCGGCAATTTCCGCCACTACTTGCCCGTTCGCGCTCACCAGCCGCTGCAAATTGTCCGGCGTGTCCGCCGCCAGGATTTTTCCCTCGAACATGATCAGCATGCGGTTGCAGGTCATCTCCGCTTCCGGAAGAATGTGGGTGGAAATTAGCACGGTGTGGGCCTTGGCGAGGCTTTTAATCAGAGCGCGCACGGCGCGAATCTGGTTCGGATCCAGGCCGATCGTTGGTTCATCGAGAATGATCAATTCCGGTTCATGAACCAGCGCATCTGCCAGTCCCACGCGTTGCCGATAGCCCTTCGATAATTGCCCAATGATGCGTTTGGAAACATCGGTGAGGCTGCATTGCTCCATGACCACGTCCACGCGCTCGCGCGAGCGCCGGAAACCAAGTCCTTTCAATCGCGCGCGAAATTTCAGGTATTCCCGCACCCGCATCTCGAGATGCAAGGGGTTGTTTTCCGGCATGTAGCCAATTCGCCGGCGGACCTCGGTGGAATCATGAAAAACATCCAATCCCGCCACGCGGACGGTTCCGGACGTGGCCGGCATGAAACCGGAAAGCACCCGCATGGTGGTGCTTTTGCCCGCGCCGTTGGGTCCCAATAGTCCCACGATTTCCCCACGTTTGACGGTAAAGGAGATCCCCGACACGGCGGTATGTCCCGCGTATCGTTTCGTCAGGTTCTCTACCTCGATCATCAAACCGTCATTCATTATTCGCAAAGCACAGTTTAGTCAGGAACCCGCCCATTGAGCCAACAAAATTTCAGGTGGCCCAACGCGCCGCCGGCGTTCCACCGGCAGGAAGGCACGTGATTCGCAGCGTCGACTGCTAACCGGCAGAACGCGAACACCGCGAGTGTCCGGCGGCAGGTCGCCAAAAACTATTCACCGCACAATCAATTCGACCACATTCTTTCGTAAAACGTTGAACCCCCCGTTTTGTTCCACGGTTAAAATGTGCAACAACACCGGATCGCCCTTTCGTTTCGCGTATAATAGCTTCGCAAACCCCGCGAGGTCATCCGGCGGCGATTGCCGGTCCACGGCCCAAATGAGCGTTTGCGGCCTCAACCCAACATTGCTTGCCGGGCTGTTGGCATCCACTTTGGTCACGATAAAGCCGTCCGAGCTTCTTTCAATGGTGAGCCCCAGTTTTTTCCGCACGAGGTCCGCATTGAACACCGAAGTCTCCGGAACCAGCCGCAATGTCGCGTCCTGCACTGCGTCGCCACGCTTGTAGGTAATGGAAATCTGACCTTGCGCATTCGATGCGAGCAGGTCTCCAAACTCAATAAACGTTTTCGGCACCGTACCGTTGATTTGCATCACTACGTCGCCGACTTTGAGCCCGGCTTTTCCCGCCGGGCTTTCGGTCTGCACGCTCGTGAGGATCAGCGGATAGGAACCGACCTTCACGCGCGCACCGAACCACCAGTAGGACTTCACAAATTCCGTGGGAAAAATTTCTGCCAGGGCACTCTCTACCAGGCGAATCGGAATGGCGAACCCCATCCCTTGCACCGGCTGGCCGTTGGCGGTTCGGTTCACTACCGCGGTGTTGATGCCGATCAACTCGCCACGCAGGTTCACCAGCGGCCCTCCGCTGTTGCCGGGATTGATGGGGGCATCGGTTTGAAGAAAGTTCTGAAGATCCAACGCCGCTCCTTCCTGTGGTGCCATTCGGCTCTTCGAACTCAAAATGCCCCGGGTCACGCTGCCGCCGAAGCCGAGCGGATTTCCCAACGCCAACACCGTTTCGCCGAGCAGCAAATCGTCTTCCTTGGCGAGCTTGATTGGGCGGAATTTTTGGCCCGGCGGGGCCTTTATTTTGAGCAGAGCCACGTCGGCTTTTTCGTCGCCCTTGATGACCACCGCGTCGTAGACGTTCGTTCCGGAAGCGAATTGCACCTGGATTTGATCGGCGTCCCGGATGACGTGAAAGTTCGTCAGCAGATAACCGCTCTCGTCAATGACCACGCCGGAACCGGCGGCCAGGAATTCATTGTATAACGGCTCGTTCAATATCTGCCGTTGAAACTGCTCAAATACATCACGGACCGGTTCCCGGCCCTTCGTCGCAATATTTACCACGCTCGGCATCACCTGCTCGATGGCGTTCACCGTCGCATCCCGGCGAATATCCGTTTCCTGCGCACCCGCAGCCAGGCAAAGGCAGAGCAGAAAAAGCGGCAAAAATTTCAATTTCATATTGTGTTAACAGTCAGCCACGCCTCTTGAGGCGTTCAAAATTATAGATGATGTCGCGCATCGGCACCAATTTTTTGGAGCGCAACCGGGACGCTCGCTGGCGGCGTCCCGATATACGGCACGAGTGCGGTTCCGCCAGGACTTCCCGCTTGACTTTGCGCGCCGCCCGGCGCAAAGCATCCGCGTGTTCGTTTTCCCGCAAAACTTTTATGCCCGCTGCCGCGCTCAACGGCACCC
>DASZPR010000668.1:0-10116 GCA_035550235.1 Verrucomicrobiia bacterium
GAACATCCTGGTTGCGGGCAAAGAAGATTTCGAGTCACAGAATCGAAAGAAACTGTTCAGCCGCATCGCCACGGGCAATTGGGATGCCGTCATCGTCACGCACTCCGGCTTCGAGCGCATCCCGCTTTCCTACGACACGCAGAAACGGTTCTTCGACGAGCAGCTTCACGAGTTGGAAATGATTCGGCGAGAACACGCTGACAGTTCTAATCGTCGGTTGGTGAAGGAACTTGAGAAAGCGAAGAAGCGACTGGAAGCGAAACTTCAAGCTCTGGCCGCTGAGCACAAAAAGGACAACACGCTGACTTTTGAGGAACTTGGCGTGGACCGCATTTTCGTGGATGAGGCGCACTATTTCAAAAACTTGTTTTACATCACGAAGATGACGCGCATTGCGGGATTGCCGCAGACCGCCAGCGAACGGGCTTTCGATATGTATCTCAAGGTCCGTCACGTCCAATCCATGAACGGCGGCGGCGGTGTCGTCTTCGCCACCGGCACACCGATCGCGAACAGCATGGCGGAGATGTTCACCATGCAACGTTACTTGCAACCGGACGATTTGAAGAAACACAATCTGCATCATTTCGATTCGTGGGCCGCGACTTTTGGCGAGCCGGTGACGGCAATGGAACTTTCTCCGGATGGCGCGGGCTATCGGCTCAACACTCGTTTTGCCCGCTTTATTAACGTGCCGGAGTTGATGCAGATTTTCCGTCAGTCCGCCGACGTGCAGACTGCTGCGATGCTTAACTTGCCGCGGCCGAAGTTGGAGGGAGAGAAGCCAACCATTCGCAATGCGCCAGCCACCGCCGAGTTGAAGGCGTTCGTTCAGGAACTCGCCGCGCGTGCTGAACGATTAAAAACCAATCGCGTTGATCCAAGCGTGGACAACATGCTGAAAATCACGTCGGAGGGGAGGAAGGCTGCTTTGGATCTCCGGCTGATGAAGCCCTCTGCACCAGACGACCCGCAGGGCAAAGTCAATCAAGCGGTCGAAAACATTTTCCGCATTTGGCAGGAGTCGAAACCGGAGCGTTCGGCGCAGCTCGTGTTTTGCGACCTCTCGACGCCGAAGGACAAAGGCTTTTCGGTTTATCGGGACGCGGCGGAGAAGCTAGAGCGGCTGGGCGTGCCAAGCGGAGACATTGCCTTCATCCAAGATTACGATTCGGACGCTGCGAAACTTTCCTTATTTCGCGACGTACGGGCAGGCAAGGTCCGCGTCCTTTTCGGCAGCACGCAGAAAATGGGCTCAGGCACGAATGTTCAGGAGCGGCTCATCGCGCTACACCATTTCGATGCCCCGTGGCGACCGGCTGACGTGGAGCAGCGTGAAGGGCGGATTCTGCGCCAAGGGAATAAAAATGAGATGGTCTCGATTTACCGCTACGTCACAGAAGGTTCGTTCGACGCCTATATGTGGCAGACCTTGGAAACGAAAGCGAAGTTCATCGCGCAAGTGATGAGCGGCGACATGACGATCCGCCGACTTGAAGATTTGGACTCGGCCGCGCTAACCTACGCTGAGGTAAAAGCCATCGCGTCAGGCAATCCACTCGTGATTGAGAAAGCCCAGGTGGACGCCGAATTGATTCGTCTCACGCGACTGCGTTCCGCGCACGCCGAGGAGCAATATCGCATCCGCACGAATCTCCGCCGCTCGCACGAGGACGCCGAGGCGTTCACAGGGCGGCTCACAAACTTGCGGCAGGACATCGCCGGGCGACAGGACACTTCGGGTGACCAGTTCAGCATCGAACTCGACGGACAGGTTCTCGACAATCGTGGGATTGCCGGCGAGTTAATCGTTCGTCGCGCTGAGAAAATAAAAAACCGATTTGGCGATGACGTGAGGATTGGACGCTTTGCCGGTTTCGATTTGTTCCTACGTCCCACCTTCAACAACAACGTCGAAATGATTTTGCGCGGGAAGAACAGCTACGCCGCACGAGTGACGGACACGGCGCAGGGCACGATTCGTTCGCTCGAAGCGAACGTCCAAGGTTTCGAGGAACGTGCGTCCAAACTCGAATACGACATTGCCGACTCCTCCAAACGGGCGAAGGAATTGGAAAGCAAAGTCGGCGCGCACTTCGAGCGCGAGGAGCGTTACCAGCAGTTGACCCGTCGCCAGAGCGAGATCGAGGAAAAGCTCGACCTCACCAAGAACCAAGCTCCGAGCCAGGTTGAGGCTGATTCGACTGACGTGAACGAACAGAAGAATACCGAGACACAAACCAAAACTCATTCGCCCCGGCCCAAGCGCCGGGCGGCAGTCCGCGTATGAATGTGACCGCGCAACAAACGGAATTTCTCAGTTGGAAGGTTGTTCCCGCCCGGTTGGACGCAACCCAAACGGCATGGTTTCTCGGCTTTGAACCGCAGGAAATTCCGATGCTCGTTGCCGCCGGTTTGCTGAAACCACTCGGCCATCCCGCGCGTAACAGCACCAAGTTCTTTGCCACGGAAACGCTGGAACAATTTCGTCGCGACGAAAAGTGGCTCGCCCGCGCCAGCGACGCCATTGCCAGCTATTGGCGGGAGCGCAACGCCCGCAGGCAAAAGGCCGTTGGGCGCGCGTGAGGCAAGCGATCCAATCCGTCGGTTGGACGAATCACAGTAGTGTCTTGCCTTTGCTGGGATGAATCCTGACTTCCTCACGGATGGCTGCGCGGACTTTTGCTTCGATGCGTTCGACGAAGCTCATGCCGACCCGGCTGAATTTGTTGGCTGGCCGGATCGCGGAGGCAATTTCCAGCGCGGTTTGCTTGACCTTGCTCCGGCAAAGGTGCGGAGTCGTATTGATGCTTTTGAGTGAGTCCGTCATTTCTAGTGCTTCCATAATTTGCTTTCTTGGTTGCGTCGCTGACTCATTCAACGACGTATCTATTTTATCAGGCGCACTTTCCTTGGGCTGCAATTTGAGCAGCCGCAGCCCTGCAAACATTGAACAAAACCACTGTCATCGCCGACACTTGACACAAAACCACGCTGGTTTCACGCGGGGTGACTTTGCTGGTTTTCAGTTTGAACACCGATTTCATTCAATGTTTACAAGGCGAAAAATAGTTTGAGATTCTTTTCTGCGTTCATTGTGCGTACTCGCTGACAGCACGTTTTGCTGTCAGCCGGACATTAGCCGGACGCTGAAATCGAGTGACCGTTGGTTTCGCGGTTGGGCAACGGAATGATGCGGCCATCCATATTTTGTTTTTCGTAGCTCTCCAGTGAAGGCAACCTCACCTTGGCCTTTCTCGAATAGGAGCGATGCACGGCCTTGCTGTTGTGACCGAGCGCTTCTTGTGCAAACCGCTCCGGGTAGCCGCATGTCTTGGCTCGCTCGGCCCAGGCATACCGATACGAATGAAGGGTGACGCCTTTGATTCCCAACCCTTCACATCGTTGCTTGAACTCCGTGGCGCGGTCGCCGGAACGAACCGATTGCAGATACGGGAACAAATACCCGGTTGAGTTAAGCCGACGCAGAATCGCGTCAATGTCAGGGCCAAAATGAATCATCGCGAGACTGCCCGTTTTCTGCCGGGCGTAGGCGATGGTTTGGTTTGGCCAGTCAATATCTTCCGCCTTGAGATTAGCGATGTCGGTCTGTGAGCCGCCGAGATGCCAGCACAATTCATAGAAGCTGCGCCGCTCGGGATTCTTTTCCCGTTCGATGATGAGCTGATGTTCCTCGTTGGTAATGGCGCGCTTGTCTTTGAAGCGTACTTCCGGCCATAGGCGTTTGGGAATGAGCGGCCACGGCAGCCAGTTCATCGAAATGCAGAAGTTGTGCAGCTTCCGTAGGTGAACATTCGTGCTGACCGTGCCCGCCTTGAGACACGCGAGCAAATGCTCGGCTTGCGTTTCAAGAATCACCCGATTGCGGATGCCATCTAACGCTGTTTCTTTTGCCGCCCTCCGCCAGCGATCCTGGGTTGAACCGCTTTTGGTCTCGACGATGGCATCAAGGGCTTGTTGCCAAGTCCGCGTTGCGACGCCTGAGTCAGTTCCGGCCAAGTAAGCCTTGGCGATTTGGAGATTCAGTTGCGGCTGGCGGACGGATTCATTGCGGGCGTTGAGCAGCGACATGGCCTCAGCGCGGTTCTTGGTGCCAAGGCTCTCCTGCTTTCGGGTTTCGGTATCTTCAACGTAGAACATACCGCCGAGCTTGCGGCGGTAGAGGATGAAACGGCGTTTCATAAGTTCAGACTTTCTGTCCGAAGTTATGAAACTGAACGTGGCGTTGGGTGTATCAGCTACACCAAACGGGCTGCGAATCCCGTCGTCGCGAGTGATTGCCGAGTAATACCGGAGTAGTGGTTGAGTCGTATCCCGGTATTGATTTCACTGGCACTTTCACTGGCACTTGCCTCCTCTGGATTCTGCAACCCGTTGCAAAAGTGCAACTTGGAGTTGGAGGCGAGGGTCGGAATCGAACCGACGCATAAGGCTTTTGCAGAGCCCTGCCTTACCACTTGGCTACCCCGCCGTGTCAGGTTCGCCAAAGTAATTTACTTTCGCCGTGACGCAAGGTTATTCGATTGCCAGCAAGCGGTTTTCAATTTCCGGATCGCGCGCCTTCCCGATTCAATTCACGCGCAACATCACTTGCCTGTCTTCTATGCGAACGGGGTAGGTGGCGAGGTTCACGCAAGCGGGGGCGCCTTGCGCTTTGCCGGTGGTGAAATCAAAACGTCCGTTGTGCTTGGGGCATTCGATGATGTGGTCCATCACGAATCCTTTGGCGAGGTGCACTTTCTCGTGCGTGCAAAGACCGTCGGTCGCGTAATATTTGTCGTCGGCGGTACGGTAAATGGCGAAGGTGCGGCCGCCGTGATCGAAACGCATGACATCGTCCGGTTCGATATCGCCGATTTCACAAGCCGCCACCCAGGTTTCGTTCGGTTGATTATTCATAGGCGGTTTATAACGGTTCGGCCGGGCGGGCATGAGCGTAGCCGGGATCGCCCGCGCCGGTTTTCGCGGTAGGTGGCAGTTCGCGTCGCACGAAGTAGGTCGGATCTTTTTTTTGACGGAAGAGCGCGGGGATGATTTCACGATAAGTTTCGATGAGTCCGCGATAGGGGCGGGGCATGTCGGCCTTCAATTCCGCGTGCAGCGCGGGAAGATTATAATTAGGCACCATGGGAAACATGTGGTGTTCCACGTGATAATTCATGTTCCAGTAAAGGAAGCGAAACACGGGATTCATGTAGATGGTTCGGGAATTGAGGCGGTGGTCCAGGACGTTTTCCGCAAGGCCCGCGTGTTGCGTGAGACCGAAAACAACCATCAGCCACGCGCCATAAAAGGAGGGCAGGCCAACAAACATCAGAGGCAGGATGCTGTGAATGGCGATGCTCCACGCGATGACGCCGGCGTAGATCAGCGCCCAGATTCGCGCTATGAGAAAAATGCGCGGCCATTCTGATTCCGGCACGTACAATTTCTCGTCAGGTGTCAGGCTGCCGAAGCAATGCCGGGCGACGCGTTTCAATTCCTTCGGGCCACTCTTCAAGATGAAAAACGCGAAGGCAATTCCGACGAGATCCGGCGGACGCGGCACGGCGATTTCCGGGTCGCGGCCAACGATGATGGTATCGGTATGGTGACGCGTGTGGCTCCAGCGCCAGGAGGTGGATTCGCGCACGACCATGAACGACGCGATTTCATAAACGACATCGTTCATCCAGGTGCTGCGGAAGGCAGTGCGATGTCCGCATTCATGCCAGCGCGAATCGGAAGCGGTGCCGTAGAGCACGCCGTAAGCGACGAAACAGGGGACGCACCACCACGTGCCCCAAAAATGATAGGCCAGGAAACCGGTCAATCCGAGCAAGGCAAACCAAATCAGCGTGTCGCGGATGGCTGGCCCGTTGCGGCGTTGCATCAATTCCTTGAGGCGTTTTCTCGAGATGGGGCTGGCATACCATTCAGCGGAGGCGAGACCTTTTTCTTCGGCGAGCTTGGCGTTTTTGCCAAGGAGACTGTAGTCGAATTCAATAACTTGGGCAGACATAACTTTAATCCGTGTGGAAAACTTCCTCGAGGCCGGCCCACCATTCGTCCGGAGCGCGGTCGCTGAGCGGTTCCTGGCAGGGCTTGCAAACCGCCCACCATTTTTGAGTCGTGGGATCGGCGGCCATGCGCGCCATGTCGGCGGCAAAATCAGAACCGATGTATTCGAAATAGCTGAAGAGGTAATGATGGCCGTCCGGCAGCTTGCGCAAGTAGATCGAATAATTGCGGATGTTGCAGCGGTGGATCATTTCGAGCACGCCCGGCCAGACTGCTGCGTGAAGCTTTTTGTATTCGTCCAGTTTTTCGGGGCGTACCCCGATGATGCTTCCATAACGTTTCATGAGTTACTTTCCGAGTTTTGGCAAATCGCCCAGGTAATTTCCGTAAGTGAGGAGAAGCACTGCTGCGACCAGGATGAGCAGCGCGGACCAAATGGTTTGATGCGTGATGCGGCGGCATTGACTCCATTCCCGTAGCATGACGCCCATCAAATTGCTGAAGAGCACGAGCATGATCATGTGGATGGCCCAGCTCGTGAACGCAAATTTTTCTCCCATGCGCACATGGCCGAGATTATAGAAAAAGAATTGGCCGTACCAGAACAGGCCCGTGACTGCGGCCATGATAAAATTGATGGGCAGTCGCGCGCTTTCCTCGCCGGCGGGCAGTTCCACAAATTCGCCGAGCGTTTTATGTCGAAAATGCAGATAGAGGCAATAAATCGACGTCGTCAAAAACGCGCCCGTATTGGCAAAGATATAAACAACATTCCCCCGCCAAACGCCGGCGCCGTGAGCCGTGGCCACATCGGCAATGGGTTCTCCCGCATTTAACGCGAAGCCGTAAACGGCCGAGAGCACACCCGCGAGCAAGGAAAGCGCGAGGCCTTTGCTGAGGGAAAATTCGCCGCGATTATTCTGCGCGGTTAAATCATTTTCCTTCCTGCGTCCGGCCCAACCCGCACACGCAATTCCTAAAGTGCCGACCACAATTCCCGCAATAATCCACGGCGAACCGGGTTTGCCCAGTTTCGCGCCCAGGGTGCCATCGACCAATGGCGGGATGAGCGTCCCGAGGACGCTGGAAAGTCCGACGGCGATCGCGTAGGTGAGCGAGAACCCGATGTAACGAATCGAAATTCCAAAGGCTGTGCCGCCGATGCCGTAGGCCATGCCGAGCAGGAATGAATTCCGCATCGCGCCAACGGGCGCTTCGTGCAGAACTTTCAGCAGATCGGGAATTGTCAGATATGCCCCGATGATCGGCAGGAGAAACCAGCAGAACGAGGCTTGCGTGATCCAATAAGTCTGCCACGACCAACCCTTCACTTTTTTTTGCGGTGTATAGCACGAGGCGGCGAAGACGGCTCCCACAGCGTGGAGGCCGACGCCGAGGAGTGGGCTGGCAGTAACGGTCGTCATTTGGGTGTGGGTTTAATTTGGCACAATTTGTATGCTGGCCGCAAAAGATTTGAAGCGTTTTTTTGCGACACTGGCGGTTTTTTAAAATGCCCGTTGTTTCTCGACAAAATCGATTGAAAGCGACTCGGAGCGATTTTATGATGGGTAAAAATGCGACATATTCACGATCAGGCGCACGCCCTTGCCCTCGACGACCGTTTTTTCCGTGAGCCGTTGTATCTGACGCACGCGGGATGGGAGCACGTGCGGCCGCACCAACCCTATCCTCGTCCCGGCCATCCTTCTTACTATCAATTTAAATGGAGCGAGGGACGCGTCCTGGGGGAATTCTGTCTTTGGTTCATCACCCACGGCCGCGGCGAGATCGATACGCAGCAGGGGCGGCAACAGATTCGCGCGGGACAGGCGTGTTTGTATCGTCCGGGCGAATGGCATCGTCATCGGCCGGCGACGGCGGTGGGGTGGTTTAATATGTGGGTTAATTTTAACGGCGAGCTTCCGCACCGATGGTTGCGCGAGGATGCGTTTGCGCTGGAGGGAAATCTCGCCCGGATTGAAAACGAACGGCTGTTTGAAAAACAATTTCGGTATCTCGTGGAATCGATTCACGCTTCCGGCACGCGCAATTCCATGACGTTTTCCTGGCAGGCGATTGGATTGCTTTCTCATTTTCTGAGAGACACGGCAACGCCGGAGACACAAACAATGGCGAGGTTCGACGATCCCATCGTGAATACCGCGATGGATTATATTTGGAGCCAGAGCCACAATCAAATTGGTGTGAGCGATGTGGCGCGTCACGCGCGTGCAAATCGGAGAACGCTTGAGCGCCGGTTCAGGGCGGCGACCGGCACGACGTTGCTCAATGAAATCCAGCGCTGTCGCACTTCACGGGCGGCATTGCTGTTGCGGGAGACGGATGCGCCGTTGAAATATGTCATTGGCCGCGCGGGCTTTGCGGGCTACCAACAGCAGCGGCAAACGTTTCGTAAACACTTTGGCGTGTCGCCGAAGGGGTATCGTTCGAAGCAGCGGGGAACGCCGAATGAACCCAGAAGCTAAACAAAGCCCAATTCACGGCGGCGCGACCACAATTCTTTTGGTTTGAAAATGCCGACGGGCGTGATGATACCCGTGATCAATTCCGCGGGAGTGACATCGAAGCCTGGATTCCGCGCGCCACTGGTGGGATTCGCCACTCGCACGTAAACACTTTTTCCCGACTTTAGACCTTGGACCTTGGATTTTGGACTTTGAGGAACGCCCCACGCACCGAGGACTTCATGTTCGTGGCGTTCTTCAATGGGAATGTCGAAGCCGGATTTCAAATTCCAATCAATCGTGGAAAGGGGGATTGCGACGTAAAACGGAATTTTATGCCGCGCGGCGAGCACGGCTTTCGTGTAGGTGCCGATTTTATTCGCCACTTCGCCCGTGCGGCCAAGCGTGCGATCGCTGCCGACGATAACGAGGTCGATTTCTCCGCGTTGCATCAAATGCCCGGCGGCGTTGTCGGCGATGATTTGGTGCGAAATTTTTTGCTGCGCCAATTCCCACGCGGTCAGCGTGGCGCCTTGGGAACGCGGGCGGGTTTCATCGCAGAAGACGTGAAATTTTTTCCCGCGCGCCTGCGCGGCATACATCGGCGCGGTGGCGCTGCCGACATCGACGAACGCGAGCCAACCCGCGTTACAATGCGTCAGGACTTTCATGCCGTGGCGAATCAGCTTCGCGCCGTGCTCGCCGATTTCCGCGCAGTGCCGCGCGTCCTCGTTGGCAAATTCCTCCGCCGCGGCCAGGGCGAGCGACTGTTGTTCCTCGACCGTTTCGCCGTTGCTCATGATGGCGCGCACGCCGTTCATGGCGTTTACGGGATCGACGGCCGTGGGCCGCGCGTCTTTGAGCGTTTGATAAACGGTTTCGACGTGCGCGGAAAATTTCTTCAAATCGCTGCCGCGAAACGCGCGCGCGCCTTGCGCCAGTCCGTAGGCGGCGGTGGCGCCGATGGCTCCGGCGCCGCGCACGACCATGTCTCTAATCGCGAGGGCGGTGTCGCGGAAATTGCGAGTGGGGACGATTTTGAATTCGTGCGGCAACAGGCGTTGCTCGATGAGCAGGACGGCATTTTGTTTTGCGTCGAAAGCGACGGTCCGGTAATGCCGGGTTTGGCCGCGAAGAGTGACGTTCATGGGAAGAGCCGCAGATTAAAAATAATTTTTTTAAGGCACGACTGGCCTTGATTTGGTTTGATCAGCCTGAATTCCGATTCGCCGCGCGCTCAGGCAATCTTGACGTTCATCTTGCGGATTTTGGCCTTGATGTCGCGGAAGAGCGGGTGCTTGCGCAAGGTGCGCAGGTCCGGGTCCTTGGCGAGCCATTTGAAATCGCGATAGCCAAGCGCGAGGGCTTTTTCGAGCGCTTTCGCCGCGAGGTCGACTTCGCCGATGAGCGAATAACTGCAGGCGAGGTTGTAAAAGACAAGCGGGTTATGGGGCTCGAGCCGGGACAATTGTTCGTCCACCTTGAGGCCCTGATCGAAATCGCCCCGCTGGGTGTAATGATCGCCCAGGAGCTGGAGGGCTTCGATGTATTCAGGATCGCGCCGCACGATCCCTTCCAGGAATTGGATTTTGAGGTCCAGGTCTTTGGTTTCCTGGCGTTTCATTTTCTT
>DASZPR010000669.1:0-4292 GCA_035550235.1 Verrucomicrobiia bacterium
CTCATTATGAACCTTTCACCCGACCGCCGCGGCCTGATTCCCGACGATCAGCTCCTGGCCTTAAGCCGGATGGGGCAAGTGATCAACGAAACGTTTGCCACCAATCTCGCGGCCGGTTGTCAACTGACTGCCGATACTTTCAATCCGCGTAATAGCCCCGCCCTGGCACTGGACGAAAATCTCGACACTTGGTGGGAAGCCGCGCCGGGCAGCACCAATGGCACAGTGAGCCTGACTTTGGCGAAGGCGATCACGTTCGATGTCGTTTCTTTGCAGGAAGCGGTGGACCATCGCGGCCAACGAATTGAGTCTTTTGTCATTGAAACAGCAAACGGCTCGGAATGGACGACGCCTGAACACATCGCGTCCGACGCTTTGACAACCGTTGGCCATCGCCGGCTCATCCGTTTGAAATCGCCCGTGACCGCTGACCGCGTGCGCATCCGCATCACCGGTTCGCGTCTTGAACCCACGCTGGCAGAAATCGGACTCTTCCGGCAATCCTCATCCGCCTTGCCTCCCATGATATCTGATCGTGCCACCAATGGATTCGTGACGCTCTACAATTCCGCTGCGTGCCGGATGGTTTATACAACGGACGGAACCACGCCGACTACGAACTCGGCAATTTACAATTCGGCCATCGCCATGAAGTCGGGTGGCACAGTGCAGGCAGCCTTGTTGTTGCCGGACGGTCAGCTCGGCATTTTGGCGTCCAAAACTTTCGCCGGTCTCCTGCCGATTGGGTGGAAGGTCATCAGCGTGGACAGCCAGGAAACTGCCGGGGCCAACAACTCCGCCGCCAATGCGATTGATGGTGACTCTTCCTCATTTTGGCACACTCGTTGGAGCGAGGATTTGAAATTGCCGCATTTCATCACGGTCGACATGGGGCGTTCACATCAAATTGCGGGGTTCACTTATTTGCCGCGACAGGACGGAAACCCAAACGGCACTGTCGAAAACTATCGCTTTGAAACGAGCGCGGATGGGACCAACTGGGCGACCAACATCGCCTCCGGCACGTTCGCCAACATCCGGAACAATCCGTCACTCCAGCAAGTCGCATTTTCGCCGGTCACCGCCCGTTACTTCCGCTTCACGGCGTTGAAAGAAATCAACGGAACCGGCTGGACCAGCGCTGCGGAAATCTCTGTTCTGCCAGGGAGCGCGAACGGAGACTAAGCGCTTGAGGACAGAAATTGACGCTGACGCGCGGGAAACTTGCCGACAAATAACTCGCCGCAATGATGTTTTGATGTGCCGCGTGTGGAGGTTGCAAAAAGGTGTTCAAACCTCTGAAGCCATTGAGTCTGGTTGTTTTCGGTGAAAAATCGGGAAGTAAGTCCGTAGTTTAGCAAACCGCCACCGGTACATAACCAGAACAGGGGCAAGCCGAAAGGCAGAAAACAGCCGGCATTTCTCTCGACACCTCTTGTAGCCCGCGGCCTTATTTGCCACGATGCCCCCGAATGGCGCGTCAAAATTATTTCAGGGGCAGGCTCGATCTGGATTTGCCCAAATCGAAACTCACCAAGGAAAATCTGCGCGAGGTGACCGTCCTTTCGTCCTACTTGCGGCCTTATCGAGGGCTGTTGATCGCCGCAAGTGGCGCTTTGATTTTCTCCACGCTGCTCGGCCTATGTTTTCCGTTCTTCGCCGGTTGTCTCATGGATGCGGCTTCAACCGGCGCGCCCACTCATAATCCATCATGGCTTCCGCACAATATCAATCTGATTGCCTTGATCATGATGGGCTTCCTCGCCATGCACGCCGCCAGTTCGTTCTTTCACTCGACCACCCTGATGAAAATCGGCCAAAACGCCGTTGCGGATTTGCGCCAGGACACCTACGCGCGCCTGATTTGCTTGCCGATGTCATTCTTTGGCCAGCGTCGTGTCGGCGAATTGAACAGCCGCATTTCTGCCGACCTTACACAGATTGAATCCACGCTCATCATGGTGGTCCCGCAATTTCTGCGGCAAGTATTGCTGATGCTGGGCGGAATTATCATGATTACTGCCACTTCAGTCCGCCTGGCACTCATGATGTTGCTGGCAATTCCACCAGTCATCGTCCTCGCCGTCGTGTTCGGCCGCAAAATGCGGAAAAATTCCCGCGACACTCAGGACAAACTTGCCGAAACCGGCATCATTGTGGAAGAGACGCTGCAAGGCATTTTTAACGTGAAGGCTTTCGTAAACGAATCGTTTGAAATCGATCGGTACCGCCGGAGCATGGACAATTACATCCGGGTCGCCTTGACGGGAGCGAAGTTGCGCGGCGCCTTCATGGCGTTCATCGTCTTTGCCTTGTTCGGCTGCATCGTCTTCGTGTTGTGGTCCGGCGCTTCCATGCTGCAAAGCGGACGCATCACGTTCGGCCAGATGACCCGGTTCGCGATGTATACCGTTTTTGTCGCGGGGGCCATGGGCCAATTCGCCGAACTTTACAGCCAGATCCAGAAAGCCGTGGGAGCCACGCACCGGGTGAGGGAGCTCTTGCAGGAACAACCGGAATTTACCGTGTCGGCGGGTGCGGCGGAATCCTCCGCTCCCCGCGAGGCGTTGCGCGGCGAAGTGGAATTCCGCGACGTGCATTTCCGTTACGCATCGCGGCCGGAAGTGGAAGTGCTCAAGGGAATTTCCTTTTCGGTCAGGCATGGTGAGAAAATTGCCCTGGTCGGTCCCAGTGGCGCCGGCAAATCCACTATTATTTCCCTGCTGCTGCGTTTTTACGATCCGAAGCCGGGCGAAATCCTGATGGATGGCCGGCTCGCCACGGACTATCCGCTCGCCTGGCTGCGCAACCAGTTGTCCATCGTTCCGCAGGAAGCATTGTTGTTTGGCGGCACGATTTTCGAGAATATTGCTTATGGCCGCCCGGGAGCGAGTGAGGCCGAAGTTATCGAAGCCGCCCGGAAAGCGCACGCCCACGAATTCATCGCGCCGTTTCCTGAAGGTTATCAGACTCTGGTTGGTGAACGCGGCGTCAAACTTTCCGGCGGGCAGCGCCAACGCGTCGCCATCGCGCGCGCTATTTTGAAGGATCCTGCGATTCTGATTTTGGACGAAGCAACGAGTTCACTGGATTCGGAAAGCGAGCGTCTGGTGCAACTCGCGCTGGACGAGTTGATGGAAAACCGCACCACCTTCATGATCGCGCATCGCCTGGCGACGGTGCGAAGGGCCGATCGCATCCTTGTCATCCAGGATGGCAGATTGGTGGAATCCGGCACTCACGTGGAACTGAACCAACAAGACAACGGCCTCTACCGCCGGCTCGCCGAATTGCAATTCAATGTGGAGAAGTGATTGTCAGAAAATGTCTTTTTAGAGCGGTATTTTAAACCGCTCTAGGCGGCTGTCGATTGCACTTCTTCGAGATCGATTTCTCCCTCGGCCTCCAATTGCCGCACTGCGGCGATGACCTGGGCCTGGGCGGCTTCGATTTCGCGCGCTTTGATCGCGCCCAGGAAACTGATTTCTTCCCGCACGGATTCGGCCGCGCGTTTCGAGAGGCACGACAACAATTTTTGCGAAACTTTTTCGCCGGCGCCTTTCAAAGCGACGGTCAACGTGCGGCTCTCCACCGCCTGGAGAACCCGCTGGAGAATCTTGGCGTCCAACCGTTCCAAATCGTCGAACGTGAACATTTTTTGCAGCACCGCCTGGCTCAAGTCCGGGTTGCGTTCCTTCAAGGAGTCCAGAATGGATTTGCTCATCGGCTTCGGCAGTGCGTTCAACACCTGCGCCGCCGCTTTCGTGCCGCCGGTTTGATTCATGGTCCGCACGCGATTATGAGTGAATTTTTGATGCAGTACTTCAACCACATTTTCCACCACCTCGATCGATGTGGGGGACATCGCAGCCAGTCGTTCAATCACATGTTCGCGCTGCTCCGGCTGCATGAGCGACAACAGCTGCGAGCATTTTTCGGGAGTCAGGTAACTCGCGATCATCGCGATGGTTTGCGGCCGCTCATAGCGAAGTTGATTGAAGATATGCCGCGCATCCATTTCGAGCATCCGTTGCATGGCCGAAGCCGGCGTGCGGGTGGGGAGGACGCGGCCGATGATGCTCGACGCGCGAGAGACTCCGACCGATTTTTCCAACAACTGTTGCACGCTGTCCGTTTTCACCGAAATAGCGCTGACGGCGTCGACCGCCACGCCCGAAAATTCACTCAGAACGAAAGCCTGCAATTCCCGGCTGATGGTCCTGAATTTTGTCATCTCCGAGCTGACCGCCTCCAGGTCGCGCTCGTCGAGTTGCTTCATGATTTGAGAAGCG
>DASZPR010000670.1:0-3113 GCA_035550235.1 Verrucomicrobiia bacterium
CCAACTCCGCAAATTGAGCATCAGCCCGGCGATTCCCTTGAAAACCGTTACGAATGCGGCCGCCGCCGCTGATCCGGTTAAAAGGAGAAAAGCTTTGCAAAAAACCCTTACTGATTTGACCGAGCCGATCCGCATCCAATTGCACAAGGAAATCGCGTTTTCATTTGCGTGTTTTGGCTTCACGTTGATTGGAATCCCGCTCGGCATCCGCGTGCAGAGGCGCGAAACCAAGATCGGAGTGATCATTGCGATCGGGCTGATGGCCGTCTATTACGCCATTCTGGTCATCGGCCAATCACTGGGATCGCACGCGGAATACGCGCCGCACCTGTTGATGTGGGTGCCCAATCTGGTATTTCAGTCCGTGGGCGCGGTTTTGTTGTGGCGGGCCAATCGAGGGATTTGATTGCGGGCGAAACGTGAGCATCCGCTCGGCGCTCCGTCATTCCTGCCGCCTTAAAGTGACATGGGATTTGGCAAAAAATGGTTAGCCAAACCAACCAAAGGCCGATACTTTGCTTTTGCAGAAGAAACGTATGTTGGCATCTAGATCTCAGTTGGCCCAACCCTATACGGCCTTGGAAAATTAGTATGGTGGAATCGAATCGGCCATCCGGTTTTCCCTCAAATTCGTCTACGGCGGAGCCATCGCACGCGCCAGCCTACGTTCCGGCCCCCGCAACCTGGCTCGATGGCGGTCTAGCCGTGCTCAATAAGCGCGGCGAAATCGTTTCGCTGAATGATTCCCTGGCCATTTGGTTTGAAGCCACTCCGGGCGAACTCACCGGCCAATCCCTCGCCAAATTGCTCGCCCAGCGCGATCCGGCCTGGGGACCGGCGGTCAGTGATTTTCTCGCGCAAGCCACCACGTTCGATCGCCTGCAACTTCCCAGCGAGCGTGCCACCCAACGGCTCGCGCTGGAAATTTGCCGCAATGGCGATTCACTATTTGTCCGCCTGGCCTCGGTCCTGCCGCCTGCGCGCGAGTTGGAGGAATTATTCCCCGAATCGGCCTGGAGCCGTCTCGCGGTGAATGAAACCTTCCAGCGCGTTCTCCGCGCCGAAGCACAACTGGAAAATCTCAACTATCGCTGGCCGGGAATCATCTTCAGCCAGCGCCCGGATTTTACCTTTGCGTACGTCAGTCCCAAGATTGAGGAACTCACGGGGATTTCCGCGCAGGATTGGCGGCGCAACTCCAAGCATTTCTGGGATGTCGTGCACGAATCCGATGCCGAGCCGTTGATGGCGCGTTTGCGCAATGGCCTCCGCTCGCCGGGCGGCATGACCGGGATGTTCCGCGTCCGCCATGTTGAAACCGGCCGCGTCACGTATCTCTGGGAACATCGCCAGCCGGTTCACAGCACCAACGGCCTGCTGCTCAGTTACGAAGGCATGTGGCTCGATATCACCCGCCAGACCATTGCCGAGCGCCGCATGTTGAACATGTCGTGGAAAGAAAATCTTGGCACGCTCACGATGGGGCTCGCCCACGATTTCTGCAATATCATGACGGGCATTATTTCCCTGAGCGAAACCTATGAGGCTTCGCTTGAGGAAAACAGCTCGTTGCGCGACGGGTTGAATTTGATTCGCAGCACCGCCATGCAGGCCGGGCAATTGAGCAATCGCCTCCGGCAATTGCACCAGGGCAGCCCGGGCGAAAAGAATTACCACGACCTGAACGAAATCGTCTCCACGCTCGCCGATGTGCTGCAAAAAGTTCTTCCCCGCCGTGCGCGAGTGCAGACGGACATCAGCAAGGGGCAACTGCCGATCTACGCGGACGCGTTTGAATTGCGCCAGGTCATTGTCAATCTCGCCATGAACGCGGTTGATGCCATGCCGAACGGCGGCAACCTGGTTTTTCGCACCTCGTTTCACGAGCAGCCGCCCGATGCGGCGAACGTGCTGGGCGCATTGCCCAAGGTGCCGACCGTTTGCCTCTCCGTTTCCGACACCGGCATGGGCATTCCGCAGCGGATGTTCAATTCCATCTTCGACCCGTTCTTTACCACCAAACCGCTCGGCAAAGGCTCGGGCCTCGGCCTGTATAACACGCGTTTGTTCGCGGAAAAACATGGCGCGGCCATTTCGGTGGAAAGCAAGGAACGCGTGGGCACGACATTTCACCTCTGGTTCCCGATGGCGAATTTCACCGAGGCGGAAAACGCGCTGCCTGCGGTCCGCCCGGCGCGGCAAACGCTGCTCGCGGTTGGCCCGTCTGGCGCCACGCTGAACCAAACCGTCGCGCGGCTGCGGGAGAGCGGATTCTACGTCGCGCCGGCCGGTTCCGAGACGGAGGCGCTTGAGATTTTGAATTCGCCCGCGTTCCAATTTTCCGCGTTGCTGGTCATTTGCACGAATGAATTTCGCGAACCGGTTTCGCTCTGCGAACGCGTGCTGAATGACATGACTCCCCTCAAAACCATTTGTTTGTTGGGCTGCAACCAGGACGAAATGGGCGCGGATTTCCTCGGAAAAATGGATGTGGTTATCCCTTTGCAAACGCCGTCCGGCGAATTAATTTCACGCTTGAAAGCGACGCTGGATAAAGCATGAAATTCCCCGGCCAGTTTGCTCCCGATAAACCACCGCCGCCGATTTTGATTGTCGACGACGAGGAAATTGTCCTGGCCGCTCTCAAGGAAACGCTCCGCCGCGCCAATTTCGACGTCGTCCCCATCTCCGACCCGATCAAGGCGGTCGAAGAAATCAAAAACCGCGAGTTCTCGGCCATCATCACCGATCAGAGCATGCCCGGCCTGACGGGCCTCGAATTGCTCGGCCAGGCGCGCGAAATCCAGCCCTACGCCACGCGCATTCTCGTCACCGCGGTGCTCGATCTCGACACGGTCATCGACGCCATCAATAAAGGCGAAATTTACCGCTTCATCGTCAAGCCCTGGCTGCGCGAGGAATTTCTCGCGACCGTGAAAAACGCGGTGCAACGGTATGACTTGATCTGCCAGAACGCGCATCTCCAGCAGACCACGCAATCGATGAACGAGCAATTGGTCGAGTTGAATCGCTCGCTCGAACAACAGGTCAAACTCGTCGCCACTCAGAACGAACAACTCGCGCTGGTGAACGACGCCCTCGCGCGCAACCTC
>DASZPR010000671.1:0-8737 GCA_035550235.1 Verrucomicrobiia bacterium
CAACGCGCAAATTGGCATCACCAATTTCGAAGTCATCCAATCGACGGGACCAAACGAAGGCCCACGTTCACCCGGCGCGCCGCTAGCCGCCGCCGGTTTGGATCAAATGGTTTCGCTTGCCACCGGTGCGCAATTGCAAGGCGTGGTGATTTACAGCAACACTGCGCCGGTCGTTTCCTGGAAACTCTACGCCGGACCGGGCACCGCGACTTTTGCGAACGCGTCCGCGACAAACACCAGCGTCAGCTTCAGCGCGCCGGGCACTTACACATTGATGCTCAGCGCCGACGACGCCATTCACGCCGTGGCGTACGATGCCGTTATCATCACCGTGACGAATGGCGTCACCTTGAACCTCTCGACGACAAGCACGAATATGATTTTAAACTGGGTGGGCGGCTCGCCGCCATATGTCTTGCAGCAGGCCGATTCATTTCCGGCGAGTTCGTGGCAGGGTGTGATTACCACCAGCCAAACCAGCGCCAGCGTGCCGCTTCCATCGGGCAACCGCTTTTTTCGCGTGCAGGCGACCGGCCCGTGAGTTAATTGCCAGTCTCCTGCCCCGACACACGCCAGCCATCCGCCGTAAGAACAAGCGTCAGAGGAACAATATTCCCGTCGCCATCCATGTAGAGCGTGATAATCCGCTCGGTATCGGAAACCGTCTCGCGATCCAGCACGCGATAACCGCTTGCTCCCTCCATCTCCGACGGCCCAAGGTCGGCAAAATTTCCATCCGCAATTTGCGACTCCATTTCGTCTTGCAACTCCGGCGAAAGGCTCGCCAGATAATTCTCCTCGTCGCCCTGGCTGATAGCCCAGGTGACTGATTCGATCGCATCCTCCGGCGTATCATAACCGGCGAACTTCCATGACTCTCGCGGATAAATATCACCCGCCGGCACATCCGGCGGCGCGTTGCTCGTGGCCGCCATGCGGACGTTGATCAATTGCACGCGCAAACGGCGCAATTCCGTCCGGAGCGTCTGGATATCATTCGTGCGCAACCGGAGTTTTTGGACTTCCTCCCGCAATTTCGACAACTCCGCCAATTGCTCATCGGCCAGCGGCGTATTTGCCTGCGCCACGATATTCGAAAGCCGAAGGTCATCCACCTCCAGCACGGCGAGTCGCGAGAGCAACTGGCGCGAGTTGGCGGCCTCCTCGCGCAAACGGCGGTTCGCCTCGAGCTGCATTCCCCAAAGCGCCGCGATGATCGCCAAAGCGACGATCAACATTGCGCCCAGGAAACTTTTACGTCCGATCATGTACTGATTTTAGGCCTCAGCCGGCGCAATTCAAGTGCCGTCGGAGCCCCGGGGATAAGCGGATCCTGACTCCGCGCCTGACACTGCGCCCGTTTGTAGTTCCGCCTTCAGGCGGTTCGGGCATGTTCCACCATTCGCCGCGTAAACGCGGAACTACAAGCAAAGCACGTCTGCCCCGGCACGATTCTATTTGCCTTGCGCCGCAAAGTCGCAATTATTTCCGCATGTCCAAAACCCCTATCCTGTTTTTTCTTGCACTCTTTTCCCCGTGCGCCCTGTATGCTGCCCCCATTCGGGTCGTGGTCTGGGACGAACGAGCTCCCGCCGCAAAAAAGGCTTACACGAATTCCATCGGCGAGCACATCGCGGAATATCTGCGCACGCTGCCGGACCTCTCCGTAAAATCCGTGGCTCTCACCGACCCGGACCAGGGCCTTTCACCCGACACCATCAACAATTGCGATGTCCTCATCTGGTGGTCGCACACGAAAAACCGTGCCGTGCCGGATGACAAAGTGAATCAGATTGTCAATCGCATCAAAAACGGTTCGCTGTCACTCATCGTCCTGCACTCCGCGCTCACGTCGAAAGTGTTCATTGAATCCATGAACGAACGGGCACGCTCGGATGCGGCAAAAGTGATTCCACCGGGCACGAAGACCGAATATATTTTGCCCAAGGCCTACAAAGACCCGCTGCCAACGGACCCAATCACCCCGCGCGTCGACATCGTCACGAACTGGCCGGAGCACAATACGCTCGCCCTGGTATATCTGCCGATTTGCGAAATCACCGGCTGGCGCGAAGACGGCAAGCCGTCGCACGTGACCACGATGTTGCCCGAACATCCCATCGCCCGCGATGTGCCGAAGGAATTTGATATCGCGCAAACCGAAGTTTACCTCGAACCATTCCACGTGCCCACGCCGGACGCCGTCATCTTCCACGAAAAATATTCCAGCGGGGAAGAATTTCGCACCGGCATGCTCTGGTCCGTCGGCAAAGGCAAAGTGTTTTACTTCCGGCCCGAACACGAGACGTTTCGAGGCTATTACAACCCGAACATTTTGAAAATTATCGGCAACGCCGCGGAATGGATGGGGAAATCCCAGCCCTGAATTAAGGGCAGCCATTAATCATCCGGCGCTTGCTTATCCGTCACCTTCCATTCGCCGCCAATTCTTTGGAAAACCGTTTTTTCCGAACTGCCCAATGTGTCGCCATCCGCAGTCTCGCGCGCCGTGTAAATCTTCAAGACCATTTCGTCATCCGATATTTGGCGTCGGTCCAGAATACGAAACTCGGACATTTTGATTTTATTCACTTCTTCGGCAAAATCTTTCCCTTCAAGTTGCTTTTCCATCTTAGGCCGCATTTCCGGGGAAAAGGCCGCGAGCGCGGTCGCCTTGTCTCCTTGAAGCATGCTCCACAGAGTGGACTCGAGTGTCGCCTCCGGACTCCCATACCCTCGAAAGGCCCACGAGTCCTTCGGATGAATATCCTGCGGCAGGGCGTCCGGCGGATCGTTTTTCCTTTTCGCATCGCCGCCACTCGCCCGTTGGGAAAATTTCGCTTCCCTCAAAGCCCCCATCAGTTTTTTGTTCACGTCGGCCAGATCCCCAATTTGATTCGTCTGCTCGCGAAGTTGCGTCACCTCCCCGCGCAGTTTCAACAACTCGTCCATCTGCTCCTGCGTCAACGATTCGACGGATGCATCCGGCTCGGAAACATCCTGAGACGGCTTCAATTCCATCAAGGCCCGCTTTAACGCGTCGTTTTCCCGGCGCAGATTGTCATTCGATGCATGTTGCCACCACAGGATCGAGGTCAATCCGGCAATTGCGACCGCCACAACGATGATTTTTCCCATGGCATTTAGACCGGCGTGGGACCGGCTCGTTCCACGATATTAGGGCCAAAAATCGACCTTCTGACCAGCCCATACGAGCGAATGAGAACACCTGTGCCGAAAATTAAAACACCGGGCGCCGCAGGTACTGGCGGTCCACCAGCAGGTTTCTTCTCCCGAACCGCATCCCATTTTCCGCGTGGTCAGCGGTGAGGTTCGGGATTGGGAAATCAGACCTGTTTCGTCAGCGAAACGCCCAGCTTCAAAAGCTTCCGCGCGTCCGCGTCGGATTTCGCCTCGGCGTAAATCCTGAGAATGGGCTCTGTGCCGGAACCCCGCAGCATCAGCCACGAGCTGTCCTCCGCCACAAATTTCACTCCGTCATAAGTTTTCACCTCGGCCAGCGGCGAGCGCAGCAACTTCGCGGGCGGATTCTTTTGAAGGTATTCCATCAACGCGCCGCGTTTTTCGAGCGGGAAATGTGTGTCAATTCTTCCGTAACGATGCGGGCCGAATTCCTTTTCCAAATTAGCGACCAGTTTATTCACCGAAACACGTTCGGTCGCGAGCAATTCGAGGAGCATCAACCCGGCAGCGATGCCGTCGCGCTCCGGAATATGCCCCGGAAAACCAATGCCGCCGCTTTCCTCCGCGCCCAGCAACACACCGCCTTTCAACATTTCCGCGCAAATATATTTGAAGCCGACGCCCGTCTCCGTGAGTTGCAGTCCGTACGCGGCGCACATCTTGTCGACCATCGACGTGGTCGTCAGCGCCTTCACGACACGCCCCTTGCCCTTGCGATTCACCACGAAATGATGAAGCAACAGGCAAATGATCTGGTGCGTGGTCAGCAAATTGCCGCGGCCATCCATGCCCCCGACGCGGTCCGCATCGCCATCCGTCACCAGGCAAATATCGTGCGGATGTTTTTTGAGATAAGCAGCGCTCTGAACGTAATTCGCCGCAATCGGCTCCGGATTGATGCCACCAAACAGCACGTCGTATTTCGCGTCCAGCGTCGTCACCTTGCACGTGGTGCCCGCGAGCAATTGCTCAAAGCAACCGGCACCCACACCAAATAGCGCTTCATGCGCAAAGCGCAATTTTGATTTCGCAATCAGTTTAAAATCCACCAATCGTTTCAGCGCCGCGTAGTGCGCCGGGCGCACGTCTTTAACAACAATTTGTTTTGCCTTAACCGCCTCGGCGAGATTGCGCGAACGCACGGGATTGCGATCCAGAAAACCCTCGATAGCCTGGCATTCCTCGGAACTGCTGGAACCGCCATAATAAGACTTCAATTTGAACCCGTTGAAAATCGGCGGATTGTGGCTGGCCGTGATCATCACGCCCCCGATCGCGCCGAGGTCTTTCACCGCGAAAGAAACCGACGGCGTCGGCGTCGGCTCCGGAGTCAATACAACCTGAAAATCATTCCCCGCAAAAACCTCCGCCGAAGTTTGCGCAAATCGATCAGAGAAAAATCGGCGATCATAACCAATGACAATTTTCTTTTCCGCATTCCGCGTTCTGCATTCCGCTCTCCAATAGTCCGCCGCCGCCTGCGCCACGCGCGCGACATTCGCAAACGTAAAATCTTCCGCGATGACCGCGCGCCAGCCATCCGTGCCGAACTTGATTTGTGCCATGCGTGGATTATCTGTGGAGCGCAATCCAACCGGCAATCGAAAAAACCACCCATCGCGACTTTACCAAACCTCCGGCACTTCGATTTGCCTCCCCGCAGCCTTTTTCAAATCCTCTGCTCTAATGAAATCCGCGGTTGCATCGTTTGGCACCGGATGACGCGACCACCAGGTCCCGTTGCTCCACAGGATTTTGTCCTGAAGTATCTCGCCAGAAATGCGCCACGCAGCAACGAACACACGCTTCTGAGGCGTTAAAATGATTCGGCCTGCCGAGTTGCTTTCATTGATGATGAAGAGCGCGTGGTCTGTGCTGGTGATGTAACAAGGGCAATCGGCCTTGCCGGCGGCATACCAGGCGCCGCGTAATCCCCTCTCCGCGCCACTCAGCGCTTTTTCCTTTGATTTGCCCGGCACTTCGACAACGCCATTCGGAACGGATCCACTGAAGATCGCTTCGTTCGCGCAATCAGCCCACGTCCCGGTGGCGAATCCCCACGGATGCGTCGCCGACAGGAAGACGTAACCCTCAACGCGCCCGGCGTCGTCAGGTTGGCCACCCGCCCAGTTCATGTAATCGCCCTTCCAACCCGTCACCCAAACCAGCGAGCGGCTTGAGTTCTCACGATACAGACCGATCCACAAATTCCGATTCGTACCCCCGAAATTCGCAAAGTTTGAATAAACCCACTCCTGCTCGCCCGGGCTCTTGATAATGGCGAGCGTCCCGCCCAAATGCTCCGCTTCCGTTTCCGAAGCCGTCCAGGAGTCGGGCGAAAGCAGGTAATATTCGTGACCGTTGGCGGGATTGGTGATGGGGCCGGCGATGATCGCGGCTCCGGCATGAGTGGCCAGAATCCACAACGCACCGGCAACAAGTGGAATAAGTTTCTTCATAATAAGTTAGGTTTTCATCCGTGCCACATCATCCGGACTCAAGCATCATTTCGTTTTCGTCTGGCCAAATTCCAACGGTTCGCGCGACCACCACGTGCCGTTACTCCAGACAATTTTGTCTCCGGCGAGTTCACCGTAAATGCCATGCTGCGGTGTCAGGACTAAAAGTGAACCCTCCACAGTACAGACCAGTCGGAAAGCCCGGCTGTCGAAAATTTGAAACAGCTTGTCTTCGGTACTAGTTATCCAGCAGGGATGACTGACGTCACCAGACGCATACCAGGTTCCGATAACGGACTTTTCTTTCTCCGTGAGGGACTTGGGATTTACTTTTCCTGGAACTTCCACGACGCCGCAATTGGGATTGCCATCAAGCGATGGCGCGTCTGCAAGATCATTCCAAGTGCCGGGGATACGGTTTTGAACACGGCAGAACATCTGGACATAAGATTCGTTGCCAGCGTTATCCGGCTGGCCCGGCGCCCAATTCAAATAGCCGCCGGCCCCATCGGTTACCCACGTAAACGGGCCGCCCGGATATATTCGATGCATCCCAATCCAAAGATTACGATTTGTTCCTCCGTAAGCGCCGAACGTCGAGAAAACCCACTCTTGGTCCCCGGCGTTCTTGATGGTGGCCAGCGTACCACCCAACTGTTCAGCCTCGGCTTCCGACGCAGTCCAGGAATTGGGCGAAAGCAAGTAGTAATCGTGACCGTTAGCGGGATTGGTGATGGGGCCGGCGATGATCGCGGCGCTCGCCGACTGCGATGCTGCCAGCGCCATAAGCGCAATGAAATGGATAATGGCGTTTTTCATAAAGAGTTAGACGGGAATCCGCCGTAATACTCCCTACAACACCTTTCGACAGTGAAAGTTCCGTTGCGTTCAGGTCAAACCCTCCCTGCGTTCCGGTCAAACCGCCAAATCCGCGAGCGCCGGGTCATGGGCATTGACGATTTTCCGCATCTTTCTCACCGCGGCTTTCATGCTGCGTTGATGAAACAGAGTCGTCCCGCTCACAAACGTATCCGCGCCCACACGCGCGCATTCGGCGCAGGTCTGGAAATTGATGCCGCCGTCCACCTGGATGTGGAAGTTCAACTTGCGTTCCGTGCGCCAGGCGGCCGCCTGCTGGATTTTGGGAAGCGTCTCGTAAATAAACTCCTGCCCGCCAAAGCCAGGGTTCACCGTCATCACCAGCAACGAATCGATTTTGTCCAGATACGGCAGCACCGTACTGATGGACGTCGGCGGATTGATGGCCAAACCGGCTTTTTTCCCGAGCGACTTTATGCGCCATAACAACTGCATCACCTGGTCGCCCAATTCAACATGCACAATCATGTGGTCCGCGCCGGCTGCCACAAACGGCTCGAAAAGAATATCCGGCTTCTCGCACATCAGATGAATATCGAAAGCCAATTTGCAATACGGACGGACGGATTTCACAAACGCCGGCCCGAAAGAAACGTTCGGCACAAAGTTTCCGTCCATGATATCGAGATGCAGCCAATCCGCGCCGGAACGATTCACGCGCTTGGCTTCGTGAGCCGCGCGACTGAAGTCCGACGCCAGGAACGAGGGCGCAATAATCATGCCCGGAAGATAATCGCGGAGGATGCAGGATGGAAGATGGAAATTGCCAAACCTTCATCGGAAATTGTCTCCACAACATCCAAAAACTAAAAAGCTCCCGCGTCGAAACACGGGAGCTTTTGCAATTTTTTATTTCCTGCCTGGCCTCTCAAACCGGCGCAGGCGCCGGATTGCCAAGTCCAGGGGGCAATTTCGGCGGAGCCGGCTTGGCCGGAACTTCCGGCAACGGCGTACCTGCAGGCGCGCCATGCAGCGGATCGGTATTCGACGGCGGCGTCGGCGGAGTGAATTTGCCCGTGCGGACAATCTCTTCCACCTGCGCGCCTTCCAGCGTTTCGTATTCGAGCAACGATTTGGCGATCAACTCCAGTTTGTCGATATTCTGCGTGATGAGGTCCTTCGCAATCTTGTATTGCTCATCGATGATGCGTTTGATTTCCGCGTCGATTTCGCGCGCGGTATCTTCGCTGTAAACCTTCGAACGGCCCATTTCGCGACCCAGGAAAACGTACTCGTCATGGTCACCGTATTGGACCATGCCGAGCTTGTCGCTCATGCCGTATTCGCAAACCATCGCCCGGGCAATCTTGGTGCCCTGCTGGATGTCCATCGCCGCGCCGGTGGAAATATCCTGCGAAACAATTTCCTCGGCGATGCGTCCGCCCATGATCATCGCAATGTCGTCGAGCATCTCCTTGCGGCGACGGCTCAACACATCCTGCTTCGGCAATGACATCGTCGACCCGAGCGACTGTCCGCGCGGGATGATCGTCACCTTGTGCAGCGGATGCGTGTGGCTCAACAGCACGTTGACCAACGCATGACCCGCTTCGTGCCAGGCCGTAAACTTCTTTTCCTCGTCAGTCATCGCGAGGCTGCGGCGTTCGCGGCCCCAGCGGACCTTGTCGCGAGCTTCTTCAAGCTCCTTCATGCCGACCGCTTTTTTATTCGTGCTGGCGGCCAGCAACGCGGCTTCGTTCAAAAGATTGGCGAGTTCAGCCCCCGAAAAACCAGGCGTGCCGCGCGCGATGATGGACAAATCCACACCCGGAGCGAGCTTCACGTTTTTCGCGTGAACTTTCAGGATGCCTTCACGACCGCGCACGTCCGGCAAATTCACCGTCACCTGACGATCAAAGCGTCCGGGGCGCAGCAACGCGGGGTCCAACACGTCGGGACGATTCGTCGCGGCAATGATGATGATGCCTTCCTGCGTGTCAAAGCCGTCCATCTCTACGAGCAACGCATTCAAGGTCTGCTCGCGTTCGTCATTGCCACCGCCGAGGCCATGGCCACGGGAACGGCCGACCGCGTCAATTTCGTCGATGAACACCAGGCACGGCGTATTCTTGCGCGCCTGCTCGAACATATCGCGCACGCGGCTCGCGCCGACGCCGACAAACATCTCCACGAAGTCCGAGCCCGAGATGGTGAAGAACGGCACGTTGGCTTCGCCGGCGATGGCCCGCGCGAGC